>JACKAK010000011.1 GCA_020635115.1 Halobacteriovoraceae bacterium
CATCAAAAACAATTCTCTTTATGGTGTTATATGTCTTTAAGAATAATTCTTCTGCTATTAATTATTTTACCTTCGATAAATTTATTTGGAACTGAAACCAAAGTTTGCGAGTCTCTCATTTTGAATTTTTCACAAGTTGGCCTTGCAAAATCTATTCAATTCACTTCTAAGTCTTGGGATCATATAGAGGGTGAATTTTCAGGAAATAAAATTAAATCTGGCCTACACACATTTCAGGGAATTCAAAAACTCTCAAATTTGAACCCTGAAAGCAAAGTTGTGAGTCTCAATGCAAAGTCTTATCAGGAATTTAAAGATGCCATTAAAAATATTCTAAATGAAAAAAATCACAAAAATACCATTTACATATATGAATTTGAAGAATCAAGTGCAATTGCAGCTTTTATTCCACAACAAATGATGAATTCGAAGGCCAAAAGCGCAACTTATATTTCTGCTGTCTCTGGAAGAGGGCACTATTTAACTAAGTCACTTTGGCCTAAAAAATTTACTAAAATAGATATTGAAAACTCTGTCAGAAATGCTTTACGGGAAGGATTTTCAACTTCACTAAGGAGAGATCAAATCCTTATAAAGGCCAAAAATGGAATAACTATCGAAGTTAAAAAAGATACATTTGAAGTGATCACTGCCTATCGGGAAATTGATCAAATTTGGCTAGGAGAAATTTTAATGAAATCTGGCCTAAATTTAGAACATGATTTGTATGAGATCTTTTTAGATATTAAAAATTCTAAATTTGAAAATATAGATGAAGTCGACTGGCTTCTCTCTGAGGCCTATGGAGATGCATTTATTGATATTACTCATAATTATAATGAAGTTCTATTGGCCATAGTCTCGTTTAGCTTAAACCAACATGATCATGAATCTTATATTATAGTCAAAAAAGCTTTCACTAACTATATTATGAAACAAGACCTTGACGCGAGAGACTTACTATTATTAATAAAATATAAATTTGAAGATGGCGGAATTGCTGTTTGGGATATATTTGAGGAAGAAGTCCAAATCTATCCCAAAGATCAAACCTGAACATATTAGAAATATTCTACGTTAATGAAAATATTTTATTTTATAATCACAATATTTATTCTAAATAACTCCTTTGCTGGTATCTTTGAACAAAAATGTTTAAGGCCAGTTTATATGTTACTAGAACCCCTAACAAAAACGAAAAATATTGCCTACAAAGAGTGGAATATAAGTAAATCAACTGAGCTTCTCATCAAAGAAAATTTCTCTGAAGATTTTGAAGATGAACTTCAATATAAGCTTCTGTTTGATTTTTTAGTTAAAGAAAGAAATTTAGATATGGGCCCTTGGGGGCAGAGGTTCATGAAAAAAGTTATTCAAGAGGCCCTCGAAACAGATAGTGAGTTTATGAAAAATATTGGAATTAAAACCTTGAATGATTTCAATGGGCCATTCTATGATCAATTAAAGAATAGAGTTGCGATAAATGGTGAAGGAGAAGGAGTAGAGCGTTTAAATGCTGCAATTCACGAATTAGAACATGCTTTCGATAGGAATTCGAATTTTAAACGGTTTTTTTTCTATGATATCTTTAATATTCTTAATGCCCTTTCTTTTATAAAAATGCCTATTGCATCTATCCTTCACACAAGAATTGAGTCACAGGCCATAGGAGCTCAGTGGGAATTTGTAAGTAGGATCCCCCAAACACATAGACAAAAGTTAATTGAAAAATACACTTATGAACTTACCAATTTGAATCAGTTTCAATCAACAAAGATTACAGATGACAGAAGTATTAGGGAGTTACTCATTTTCTCTTTGATGAATGCTGGACTGTCAAAAAGTGATTACATTGACAGAATGCTTGTCTACCAAGGACACTATTTTGAAATGATCATTTCCACACATTTAGAAAACGGATTTGGACTACTTGATATTCCCAACTTATTATTATACTTGGTTTTATTCTTACATCTATGAATATCTCTCAATTTATTGCTTCTTGTATTGCTGTATGAAGAAACTCATGCCAATGTCTTTCTTTTTACAAAGGAGAACTTATGAATTCTAAGGAATATATAAACAACGCTGTGCGCACGGAGTCTCGTGATTTTGAAGCAATTGGTAAGAGACTTAGCGAAGAATCAAATATTCGCTTATTGCATGGAGCAATTGGACTCGCAACAGAGTCGGGTGAGTTTCTCGATGCTTTGAAGAAACATATTTATTATGGGAAAGAATTGGACCGAGTAAACTTAGCTGAAGAATTAGGTGATCTTTTTTGGTATATGGCCATTATTGCTGATGAGCTCGAGGTTAACTTTGAGCCAATTATGTCTACAAATATTGCTAAACTAAAGGCCAGATATGGGGAGAAATTTTCAGAGCAGGCTGCAGAAAACAGGGATCTTAAGACCGAAAGATTAATACTAGAGCAATAGTTGTCTTATTAAAGTTCCAAGTTAAGTTATTGAAAAAACATTATTTAAATGTTCACGGATAAACAGATTTATTGAACATAGATGGTTGTCATGTTTTTGAGGCATCTAGAGTTCTAGGATGTAGCAATATAAAAACGTATTACCAATAAGTTAGAACTCTATTCTCATGTTTTGATAATAGGGATTCTCCAGGACTTATAATTGAGTTCTGGAGAATTATATGCAGGTAGATAGATTTCTAATTATCCTAATGACACTTGTTTTTCTAAATTCGTGTCAAATTGGAGAAGACACTTTAGATACTTCTACTGGGAATCCATTAACCTCTCTTGCACAATATTTAGATGTAAACAATGATAAAAATGTCCAATTTTATGAGGCCTATACCCAAGACTTGAAGGCCGCAGAATATATTTCAAAAGAAATTCCTGTTGAGAGTGATTTGAATTTAATAGACTTCAACGGGGATAAAATATTTTCACAAGAAGAATATGACTCTATTCAATTACAAAGAGAAGAAATTTTTAAGCTCCAAGACGGGGAAATAGATTGTACAACAGAACAAGTCGTTGAAGAATTTGCTGAAGTTACAAATAACTTTTTATATTATAATCCATTTTGGGCCGGAATTGTGGTTGAGAGGTCTCTCAGGGCAAAATGTTTGTCTACAAATTATAATGGCCTGCTTTTTAAAGCATTAAGATTGATAGATCGTAATAGAGATTCATATATTGATGAAGATGAATTTCACCAACTTTATGGGCAACAAAAATATTCAAAAAAAGAAAGTGCTAATCTTTGGAACTATGATTATTCTGGAGAACTAAAAAAAACAATTTTTCATAGTAATGATTTATATGTTTTCTCTGAGGATTTAATAAGCTTAGTGAAAGCTCATCAGAATATTTTTAAATCTGCTTCTAGTGATGATGGACTTAGATATATAAATCAATTTTTAGCAGACAATAAAAACTTTTATGAAGATGTTATCAAGTCGTACCAGAAATTAAGAAGCCAGGTTTCGCTTTTTGACACTGCTTTTGCTAATCGATATACGATAATGAATTATTCACTTGAAGATTATCCTGAATTTAAAAAATTTGATTTAAATGAAGATGGCCATTTTACATTTGTCGACAAGTTTGCAATTGATTTTGTAATTCAAACTAAATATTTTGATAAATTTAAAGATTGTCATTATGTGGAGTGGAGTGACCCTATTCCTTGGATTACAGTGAATAAAGTTTGTAAAGAAGACGAAGATACTTTAATTAAAAAATTTAAGATAGAAAACAGAACAAGTGTTCTTGATAGATTATCAAATGAAACGAAAAAAGAGGAGTTTATCAAGTCATATAAATTTTTAATAAATTCAATCGTTATTTCAAATTTAAATAAATATGACTATAAGTATAAGTATGTTGAGTATCTTACTAGAAATTGTGGCGATGTTTCAAAAGATTTATCAATAGAGTCTAGTTTTAAGGAGCTCATAGATTTGTATATGAATCTTTCAAGGTTGATTTTTGATGGGGGCGAAAAAAAAGAATACATTATGAATTGTTTTGATTCAGCAATTGAAATTCATACTTGGATAAATTTGGCCCATTATAGTCTACCCAGGCTAAAAAATGACCTTAATCTTTTAAGAAAATCCTGGAAGGAACTTTTTCCCAATGACAATTCATTAAAGCGAATTGAAAGTGAGATTCTGGAACTGACCTTTTCTCATCCAAAAGCACTTAAAATTGCAGATGAAAATCAACTGAGCTTGTTAGATTTGCAAGAAGTAATCTTAAAAGATCTATCGGAAAAATAGTATTTTAAAAAAAATCACTTATTGCAAAATTGAGCTGGAACTTTCAGATATTAGAGGAGATCTTTGGTATAGATGGGTGTTTGGAAGTTCCTCTTTGAGTTGTTCGACGACAAAATCAACTGGCCTAAATTCATTCCAATCTAGCTCAATAACCCTGCTACCTTTATCTTTTAAGTCAATCATTAACTCATGGTACAACTGATCTAGTCCTGTTAGATAACTTAAGGGGATATCCGATTCACAATTACGACTACGCATTTTAATATTTTCATAGGTCCTTGTGGGATCATTTTTTAAATAGATTGTAATATGTGGAATCATTAAATTTCTGAGCATCACATTTCTCATTTTATTATAGTTATCAAAATCTAAATCACTCATATTCCCATCAAGCCAGTTTTTTTTAGCAAAAATATAATCACCATAAATTGATCGATCATAGATACAAGATTGCCCTGTTTTCCAGATATGTGTAATCCCCTCAAGGTGAAATTCATATCGATTTGACATAAGATAAAACTGCATAGGTAAAGCGTAATTTTTTGGATCATTGTAGTACATCTCAAGATATGGATTTGTTTCTACAGGTTCATAAAATGGTTTTATTTTTAAAGCTTCAGAAAGCTGTCGTGTTAATGTCGATTTTCCTGCTCCAATATTTCCCTCTATGATGATCATTTTCATAAGAATCCTTTATTTTTACTTTTAATTAAGCAAATTATTTAACATAGAGAAGCAATAAAATAAATTTATATTAAAAGATACGCAGATTTGATGTTTTTTATTACCTTTTTTTCTGGATCAAGTTACACTTGTTATTGAAATAAATTTAACATAAGTGAGGAATTTTGAGCAAACTCTTAATTATTTCCGCAACAAAGGGTTCAAATTTAGAACTTTCTAAAAAAATTTGTAAAACAGCTGAAAAAATTTTTCATTCGACAGAAGTCATTAGTTTAGAAGATTTCAAAATTCCACTCTATACTCCATTGGAAGAGAATAATGGAATCAATGAAGATGTTCTTCACTTGTATGAAAAATTACGAGAATGTAGTTCGATTGTTTTATGTGCTCCAGAATATAACGGAAATATTCCTCCAATTGTAAATAATGCTATCTGTTGGATCAGTCGTGCATCTGAAAATTGGCGAGAAGCATTCAATGGGAAGACAGCTGTGATTGCGACTTCAAGTGGGGGGACAGGATTTAAGTTTCAGTTATCAATGAGAATGCAATTAGAACATCTTGGATGTGTTGTGCTACCAAGAACAGTTGCTGTTGGTGGGGGAAAGGAGTATAATGCGAAGTCTTGTGAAGGCATAATGAAGCAACTTAATTTGTTTTCAGGAAGAAAAAATGAATAACAAAAAGAGTGTATACTATTACAATTTATTAAAATCCCATGAAATAGAATTTAATAAGAATTATAGTTACCTAATTACTCGGATTTTAAATGTTCAGTCAATGTATACTATTGGAAATCTAGAACTTGAAAATGTGAGCAAAGAAATATTGGATGCTTTTAATAAAAATGAGAGCTTTGTAGGAATTGATCGTATTTGTCTTTGTATTTCTGATGATTTTTCAAAGAAATTATCAGTTATATCTTCAGCAAACTCTTTAAAATTAACAGAGAATAAAATGATGGCCCGTTATCAATGCTATGTGGCCCATGAGAGCTCGCTTTATAACCTCTCTCAGGGGGATTTTAGGTCATATAGTGATATAGATCAAATACTTAAAACATATGATGAAAATTCAAAACCTTCTCAAAAATCATTGATAAGACTCAAGGAAATGGGGGTGAAAAGTGGCCTAACACTAAGATTTAAAATTGATGAATCTCATAGCGGTTTTATTTTTTTAAATTCATCCCATACACAGGTTTTTAATGTATTAGATGATGAATTTTTTTCTATGCTATATTTGTTAAAATCTGTAGTAATGTTAATTATTCTAGAAAGTATTTATAAGAATGAAAAATATCTAAATATCACAGACTTTTTTGTCAATGATAGACTTCTTACAAGATCAAAAGTTAATTTTGATATTATAATGAATGCAATTCAGGAGTATTATAATTTTCATTATTCTGAAACTAAAATTAAAGGTATAGGAAGTTTAAATATAAGCGCATTAAATTCAAATAATATACTTTTAAAAGAATTATTTCATCTAATAGATCTCAATCCTAATTTATTGAATCTTACTCAACTCGAAGTTGAATTGAGTATTGTTGCAAATAAATTAAAAATTGAAATTAGATATGAAGAAAAAATAAAACTATATATATCTAAACACACACTGGGAAAGAGATTTTTTGGTGTTCATTTGTCCATTGAGGAAAATGGATTTGTTTTAAGTATTCCTATTGAAATATCAAAAAAAGAAATGTTTCCTTATAGTGTGGAGTAAAAAAAATGCGATTAGAAGATTTTCAAAAAACCGCAAAAGATCTCTCTGAGTATATAATTTCAACGCCTACAGTTTATTCATCTGTTTTCTCAGAGCTGGCCAAGTCTAAAATATATCTCAAATTAGAAAATTTGCAATTGACTGGATCATTTAAGATTAGAGGGGCCTTAACCAAACTCAATCACCTCTCTCAGAGCGATTTAGATAAAGGGATCCTGGCCGCTTCTGCAGGAAACCACGCTCAGGGGGTTGCCCTGGCCTCACGAATCAAGGGGGCCAAATGTACTATTGTCATGCCGGAAACAACTCCCCTTTCAAAGATTCGGGGGACTCAACGTTTAGGAGCAGAAGTAATTCTTTGTGGTAATACTTATGATGATGCCTTTAATAAAGCAATGGAGTTACAAACACAAAAAAATTATACGTATGTGCATGCTTATGATGATGAATCCATTATCCTTGGCCAAGGAACTGTTGGTCTTGAAATTATTGAACAGTGCAAAGGTGTTGACACGATTATTGTTCCAGTTGGGGGAGGAGGATTGATTTCTGGAATTGCTAAAAGTGCAAAAATGCTCAACCCTAATTTAAGAATTATTGGGGTAGAAACTGAAAGCGCAATCTCTTTGAAAAAAAGTATTCAAAGAGGACAAAGAATGCCTACTGAATTAAAAAAAACCATGGCCGATGGGATTGCTGTTAAGCAAATAGGTGAAGCAAATTATACAATCTTAAAAGAACTATTGGATGAAGTTGTTACTGTCACTGAACTAGAAACAGCAAATGCGATTATGCGCTTACTTGAAACTGAAAAAATACTGGTTGAAGGAGCAGGGGCGGTAGGTATTGCAGCAGTTATAAATGATTACATTTCAATGAAAGAAAACGAGAAAGTTGTTTGCGTGATTTCAGGGGGAAATATAGATCTAAACTTTCTGTCTAGAATAATTAATAAGGGGATGGAAAGTGATGGTCGATTGTTTCAGTTCAAAGTTAAAGTGCCTGATGATCCTGGTATATTAGCTTCAATTGCCAAGTTGATTGGACAAAAGGGTGCCAATATTCTTGAAATCAATCATCAACGGGTGTTCTCAAATACAAGACTAAATGAAACGATTTTGAGTTTCAACTTGGAAACCAAAGGTTTTGACCAGGTCGATGAAATTTTAAATGAAATTAAGGCCCAAGGATTGGAGCTCATGACAAATTAGGGCGCTAAAGTTACAAAAATAATCTCATTAGCGCCATGGACCTTGAGTTGCGAATAAAGTAGTTCTCTCATGAGACGTGTTGAGTTATTTCCCAAAATGAGTAAAATGTTTTGACCTTCTATTGATTTGAAATATTTTTTCGAAAAATTTACTGACCTAGAAAAAAGTAATTTTTCGGAATCAGTCCCTGGACTTGCACCATAGTGCATAGTTTTTTGTGTGAACTGATCTAACATGATCTCGGAGAGATTTAGATTTAATTTCTTGTTCATGTATTCTAATAACTTCCATTCTATAGTTCTGACTTGCTCAAGACGTTTCATAATATATTTATCAAAAATTGGAGTTATAAATACGGAATGAATTTCATGATTTTTAATGAATTGAGAAATTTGTTTATCGAATTGACCTGAAGATAGATCCTCATACTTAATTTGATTCTCAAATATGGAGTGTATACTTTGATCTTGTTTAAGTTGAGAATATTTACTAGAAAAAGAAGACAGACCATATTTAATAGACCAATCAATTAGTTTTGAGTAAAGATCTAATTCATATTTATTCACAAACTCATGCAATTCAACTGATTCTAATTTTCTTGATGGTTTGGCAACAGATGAAGCTCCTAGTGTTACAAGATCCACACCAGTTTCTAAGTAAACGTTTATAGCAAATTCTTCTAATAACTCTTGATAGCTATGAGTAAAAAATTGGTTAAATCGAGAATATTTTTTTTCAAAAGGGTGAGAAGTCACAAGATCAAAATGTTTACTTTTTACAATGATTTTATCATGTTTTAATATTTGAAAATGAGGATTATTTTCAATTGTTCTTTTAAATATCGGATGTAAAAAATTATTAGAAAAGAATTGATTTTGATTTATTTCTTTTTTGTGAATTAATCTAAGGCCCTCTCCAACTAAATGGCGAGCAAAAACTCTAAAATCAACTCGTTTTAAAATCGCTATAGCGTTTGCATAATCAACATCTTCGGCCCTAAAAATGGTAGAATTCCTACTTGGATCGAATAAAATCTTACTGCCACTTTTTTCGATGGCCTCTAAAAACATACTCTCTTTATCCATGAATTCTATTTTTTTTTCACCTAGAATAGTAATAGGCTCATACTCTTCGTGAATTACATTTTTGGCATCTATTATGTCTTGAGTATTTTTTTGAAGTGACCGAGGAATTGGTAGATGGTTTGAATCAAAAAAAGACAGAGGGATTCCAATCGAGTTGTAGTGAATCGCTATTTCCAATTGATCTTCTTTCGTACTCATTTTGGGTTCACAATCACTTGCATATAAGGAAGAGAGAAAAAAGAAAATACAAAGTATGCAAATCATAAATACGGCCCTAGATAATATGAAAAAAGGGGAATATACACACTTTTCTGACTTGTTCAAATAACTTTGATATTTAAATGTAGTATTCGTGAAATTGTTCTAGATCAATTTCTCTAGTGGTAAACAGTCGATATTTATTTTAATTTTAGTGAGAGTCATCGCCTGGTAAAACAACATCTTTATCAAAGGTAGAATTGGCAATAATAATTGAAACTGGTAAACTGGCCCAAGTAGCAACTAAAATTAAGGCCATCCATAATTCATCACTCATATATAACCCTTTTTCATTATCTTAATTTTGGAATTTTGATTAATATTTATAGAAAATCATTATATGTTTCAAGAAATAAAATGAAAATATGATATATTTTGCTGGAAGGAAAAACTATGAATATCAAAGAATACGATAAACAGCAATTAACAGCAGAAATAAACTCAAAAATTTGTTTAGATTTTGGTCAAGATAAAGGATTTCAGGAATATATCTCATTTTTACTCATGAATTATGCATATCGTTATTTTGATTCTGAAAACGAAACTGAAATTAAACTTATCAAGGAAAATGGTTTTTACTTTGCAAAGTACTCTGAAACCAAATGGTCCAAAATATTGAAGCTGAGCAACTCAGATATTTTACCTATTCTCAAACAGGCCGCAAAAAAGAATCCAAAAGGTGTTGGCACAAAAGTCGTCTATTCAATTTTTATTCAAGATTGTGAAATTTCTGAAAAACAAGGAGAAATTGATTTTGGAATATCTTGGAACTGGAATAATCCAAGTTTTGATAGCAATAGTGAAAACGAATTTGTTAAAATGCATAATTTTGAATACTCCGATAGAGTTTACTTTCGTAACAAATTTCCAAAAGCATTAGATGATCTATGCTCTCAATTTGTGTGAGTCACATTTGAAAAAATATTCTCTTCAGCAACTTCCGCCTTATCGTTTTATTCCGGGTATAAATCCACATCCTTACAAAGAAAAGCAAGGATACAATTATGGAAAATCAGAACCAACGTTTGTTGGTACAACGAAACAATTTTATAATGAAGAATTTTATAAATTTGCTCTAGATCTTTTTAATAATGGCCATTATTGGGAAGCACATATTTACTTCGAGTCTCTTTGGAACTCTTTCGGCAGGAAGGGCCAGCAGGCAGATTACTTTAAAGGACTCATTCAACTTTGTGCTGCTGCAGTCAATTTAAGTCAATTGAAATATGAAATATTTATAACTCAATTTAAAAGAGCAAAAGAACTACTGACCCATTTGCCATTAAAATTCCATGTATTTGAGTGGCCAGAGGAAAATTTTGAACTAGCAATTTTACAAAACAGATCTGTGATTTATAGTTTTCTGAAAATATATGGCCCGTAAAAAGAAGCAATGCATATAGCTTTGTCTACTAGAGGGCCCGTAGAATATGACATCGCAGTTAAATTAACTATTTCAAGGAGAAGGAAAATGGCCAAAAAGAGTGCCCCAAAAAAGAAAGAAATGTTATTAGTTGGATCTAAAACAAAAGAGGCCCTAAAAGGAAAAGGATACAATGTATCTTCTGACACAATTGAAGCTTTAAATGAATATGTTTATTGGTTAGTTGATCAGGCCCAAAAAAAATGTCAAGCAAACGGTCGTAAAACTATAAGACCATACGATATTTTAGCGTAATTTTTTAAATTTTTTCGGGCCGTTTTTATTGAGCATATTTTTAGAAACGGCCTCATCTGTGTTTTTTTGGAGTTAATATGGATATTAGAAAGGTCGCAATCATAGGTGGAGCTAGAATCCCTTTTTGTAAAAGTTCAACAATTTATTATGATTCAAGTAACAAAGAAATGATGACGGCCACTTTGAAAGCATTAAGTCGAAAATATGATCTGAATAAACTTCAAATTGATGAGGTATGTGTTGGCGCAGTATTAAAAAGTTCTAAAGATTTTTCTTTGGCCAGAGAGTCGGCCATAGATGCAGGCCTTGGCTGGGATGTCACAGGCATAGATATACAAATGGCCTGCGGAACTTCTCTTGCAGCAGCTGCGAGTATTTTTGGAAAAATTGCCACAGGCCAAATTGAATGTGGAATTGCCGGAGGTGTAGATTCTAGCTCAGTTGTTCCAATTGAATTTAAGCAAAGTTTTGCAAATCGATTAGTTCAAATTTCAAAGGCCACAAACTTGGGTGAACGTTTAAAAATTCTAAGTGGTTTCAGACCTAGTGAACTTACTCCTTCTATTCCTTCCATTAAAGAACCTCGAACAGGTCTATCAATGGGGGAGCATTGTGAGTTGATGGCCAAAGAATGGAATATTTCAAGAGAAGAACAAGATCAGTTCACCTTAGATTCACATCATAAATCGAATAAGGCCTACGAAGAGGGCTTTATGGACGATCTCGTATTTGAATTTAAAGGTATAAAAAAAGATAACTTAATACGTCCAGGTGGTACTCTCGATAAATTGGGTAAACTCAAACCTGCATTTGATAAATTGCATGGCACTTTAACTGCTGCAAATAGCTCGGCCTTAACTGATGGTGCTTCTTGTGTTTTTTTGTGTTCAGAAGAATATGCAAAAAAACATAATTTAGAAATACAATCATATTTAAAATTTGTTCAAACTGCTGCTGTCAATTACAAAGAAACTGATGGACTTTTAATGGCCCCTGCCTACGCAGTTCCTAAAATGCTTGGTAAGCTTGGACTTACTCTTCAAGATTTTGATTTTTATGAAATTCACGAGGCCTTCGCTGCTCAAGTACTTTGCACATTGAAAGCATGGAAAGATGAAAAATTCTGTAAAGAAAAATTAGGTCTAACTAGTCCTCTTGGAGAGATAGACCTGGCCAAACTAAATACTAAAGGGAGCTCACTTTCTCTTGGTCATCCCTTTGCAGCAACAGGCAGTAGAATTTTGGCCACAACATCAAAATTATTGCATGAAAAAGGTTCAGGTAGGGGACTCATTTCAATCTGTACTGCTGGCGGGATGGGAATAACTGCTGTCGTTGAAAAATAACGGAGATATCAATTTGATCAAAAACTAAAAAAAGACTGTTCTATTCTTATAGAGAATAAGTATGGCCATGATGATCAGAAAAAGGCCAAATAATTTTTTCAATTGTTTCTGTGGGACAAAGCATGTGAGCTTTGTCCCAATAACAATTCCAATTGACGTAAAGATAGTAAATTTACCTAAGAATTTCCAAGGAATTTCAACAGTCCCTAAATAACCTACAAAACCTGAAAAAGAATTTAGTGCAATGATAAAAAGGGAGGTTCCGATGGCCTGTTTCATTGGAATTCTAGCAAGTAATACCAGCGTTGGTACAATCAGAAAACCTCCTCCAACACCGACTATGCCTGTTACAACTCCCACTAGAAACCCTTCTAGTAAGATGAAAATAATCGGAAAAGATGAATCTCTAATACTTTCTTCAGAATCTTTTTTTTCTTTAAGCATAAAATAAGAAGCAAGCATCATAATGATGGCAAATGCAATGAGTTGAATTTCACCAGTTAACAGAACTGCAAGTTTGGCCCCTAAGAATGTTCCAAGCATTGCAATTGGAGCAAAAATGAAGGCAACTTTAAAATTTACATTTCCGGCCCTTAAATGGGTAATTGTCCCTATTAAACTCGTCAAACCGACAATTGCCAAACTTAAAGCGATAGACGTTTTAGGGGGCATATTAAGAATATAAACAAGTATGGGAACAGTGAGAATAGATCCACCGCCACCAAGTAATCCTAGTGATAAACCGATAAAAGAAGCAAATAGGTAGGCAATCATTTCCATAATTATTCCCCTTTTTAGTTATCATTAGAATAGTTGACTGAAGAATTAAATACTTTGATTTTGATCAAATCTATATAAAACTTGAGGCATAATTTAATAAATCCTCAGTGCTTTCAATCAAAATATTGCGACCTATTTTTTTTATTAAATTTTCTTTCTCCAACAATGATAGTACTCTTGCAACTGTTTCCGTTTTTGTTCCTGAATATTCACCAATTTCTTTACGTGTCCATCTGTGGTTTGGATGTTTAGTTTTTAAGTATACTAAGGATTCAATTATTCTGGTTTGAGCTTTTTTGCCAGTTGAATCTCTTAATCTTAACTCTGCGGCCTTTAATTCTTTGGCCAAAATTTCTGTCATTTTGAGTAAAATATCAGGTTGTTTATGTATAATTTCATAAAATCTTTCTTTCGACACAAAGCAAAGACGGGTTTCATCCAAAGCAATAGTTGTACTGTGATATGTTTCATTGGCCAGCATTGTACGATGGCCAAAAAAATTATTTGGGCCAAAAACTCTAAGTAGTGACTCTTCTCCGTTTGGCAAAATGTTTACAAGCCCAACAATTCCACTTGTGATACAGTATAGTCCTTCAGGTTTTGATCCTTCGTGATAGATTATTTGACCTTTTTTATAAGTCTTAACTATTCCACACTCTTTGATGAAAGGGCCAAAGTTTTTATTCATTCAGATTCCCCCTAGTACTCAAAATTTGATATTTGATGGCCATCATAGTTTAAAAACAATTATCTATTTAGTATAGTTTTAGTAGGAGCAGGGAGGATATTATGAAAGTTCAGGAGTTTTATGACGCTAGTACATACACATTAACCTATATAGTCTACGATGAAGCTACAAAAGATGCGATCGTTATTGATCCAGTATTAAACTATGAACCAAACAGTGGAAGTTATTCTTTTGAATCCATGCAAAAAATACTGGATTTTATGAAAGGAAACGAACTAAATGTACACTTTATAATTGAAACTCATGCTCACGCTGATCATTTAACAAGTTCATATTTCGTGAAGTCTAAATGGCCAAATGCCAAAGTTGCAATAGGAAAAAATATTACGAAAGTTCAATCAGTCTTTAAAGATGTATTTAATCTTAAAGAATTTATTCCTGATGGTTCTCAATTTGATGTTTTATTAGCAGATAACGAAGAAACAAAGGCCGGAAATCTTAGTTTTAAAACCATATTTACTCCTGGACATACACCGGCGTGTACTTCTATTTTAGTTGGAGATGCACTCTTTACTGGAGATACTATTTTTATGCCAGATTATGGTACTGGAAGATGTGATTTTCCGGCCGGAAGTGCAGAAGATCTATATGAATCTATCACTCAAAAAATCTATACTCTGCCAGAAGATACTCGAATATTTGTGGGGCATGATTATTGTCCCAATGGGCGAGAGCTGGCCTTCCAAACAACTGTAGGGGAATCCAAAAAAAGTAATATTAGGCTTACATCGAACACCACAAAAGAAGAATTCGTTAAATTTAGATCTGAAAGAGATGCAACGTTGAGTGCACCTCGTTTACTTTTACAAAGTATTCAAATAAATATACAGGCCGGGAAACTACCTGAGGCCGAAGATAATGGGATGAGATATTTAAAATTGCCTTTAAAAACCGAATGAGTTTACATTTGCATTAATTGTATAACTTTATATAAAAGGAATTATATGGAAAAAATTCAACTTTACTCACTGGCCACACCTAATGGACAGAAAGTTTCAATTGCACTAGAGGAAATGAAAATTCCATATAAGGCCTACACAATTGATATTAATAGTGGATATCAATTTGAAGAAAAATTTATAAAAATTAATCCAAATTCAAAAATTCCTGCGATTATTGATCCGATAGGGGATGACGGAAAACCACTGGCCATCATGGAGTCAGGGGCCATTTTAGTATATTTGGCCGAAAAAAGTGGAAAATTTTTTCCAAAGGATCCGGCCTTAAGATGTAAAACTCTACAATGGTTATTTTTTCAAGTATCAGGCCCAGGTCCCATGTTTGGACAATTTGGCCATTTCTTTAGATTTGCCAAGGATAAATGTGAACATCCTTATCCTCTTGAACGATATAAAAATGAGGCAAAAAGACTTTTAGGTGTAATAGACATCCAATTATCAAAATTTAGTTATATTGTTTGTGACAGGCCCACAATTGCTGATTTTGCTCTTTTTCCATGGATATTATGTTTGGATAAGTTTTATGAAGCGAGAGAAATCCTTGAATTAGATAGCTTTACAAACATCACTAAATGGGTGGGCGATTTGGCACAAAGACCTGCTGTTCAAAAAGGTCTAAACGTCTGTAGTCTCTAATCAGTCGTGATCAATCCAGGCCAAAACTCTTTGAACACACTTATCTATTCCAAGAGCAATATCACTGATTGCTGCCTCATCGTACATATATGCTGGAGTTGAGACTATTTTTAATTTTTCATCCACAATTATTTCATGAACTTGGGTTTTTATGTGTTCTGCACCCAAGGACTCTATGACTTTTGCTGTCGCTTCGTCGCTTCCAATTGTAAGTTTTGCTCCTTCTTTACCAAATAGTAACGAAAGTACTGCAGGTGATATGCATATTGCCCCAATTGGTTTGGCAGAATTTCTCATCATTTCTAAAAGATTTTTGAGATCAGATATCACTTCTCCTTGGTTTCCTTCAAACGCAAAATTCGATAGATTTTTAGCAACCCCAAATCCACCTGGTAAAATGATGGCCTCAAGTTCAGTCGCCTTGGCCTCAGATAGTGGAGAAATTTTACCACGAGCAATTCGGGCCGCTTCAACCAATACATTTCTGGTTTCCTTTACCTCTTCACCGGTAATATGGTTCAAAACATGATGTTGATCTTGGTCTGGTGCGTATATTTCTATGTCGAAGTGTTCTTTTCCATGTTTATCGAGGGCCAATAAAGTTAAAACTGCCTCTCGAATTTCTGAGCCATCAAGATGACCTGATCCGGCCAGTACAACACCTATTTTCTTTTTCATTTTTTACTCCCTAACATTTTTGTCAATTATAAAATTTCTTAATAGAGACGGATAGGCTTTTTTATTTATTTTCGTAAGCTTCAGAAATCTTTGAGTTTATTGCAATTTTACTCATTTTGTGCTGAGAAAGATCATTTTGTTGATTGAAAAAAGATGATAGTTAGTATATTAAAATAGATGTTTGGTTATTCAAACAATGTTTGGAAGGATTACTATGAGTTTAGACCAATCTCCCAAAGGCCCCACTAGAAAGATCTGTTCAAGCTCTTTCGATAGTCTATGTGAAACCAAAATAAGACTTCTGCAATTAGGTTTTCTACCAGATGAGGATGTTACTGTCGTTCACCGTGGGAGTTTTTCAAACAATATTTTAGTCGAAGTAAGAGGTAGTAAGTTTGCTCTTACTGCAGATGAGGCACATTTAATTAAACTCAAAAATTAAAGTGAACATTATATGTTAGAAAAAGCTACTGTAAAGGGATCAAACGAAACACTTCTAGTTGCATTGGCCGGTGGACCTAATTGTGGAAAAACGGCCCTCTTTAATGCTCTTACTGGGCAAAAGCAAAGAGTCGGAAATTTTCCAGGTATTACTGTTGAAAAAAAAATAGGGCAAGTTGAAACCAACGGGGAGAGCTTCTCTCTCATCGATTTACCTGGCACTTATAGCCTGGCAGCCAGAAGTTTAGATGAACAGGTCACGGCCGATATATTGGTTGGGCGTGACAAGAATGTCCGGCAACCAGATTTAATCATTGCTGTAGCTGATGCAACAAATTTAGAAAAAAGTTTATACTTTGTTTTAGAACTTATTAAAATTGGAAGACCTGTCATTCTCGCTTTAAATCTTTATGATCTTGCACAAAAAAGAGGTCTTGAACTAGATTTAGATATCCTTAAAAAAGAACTTGGCATTACGGTTGTTCCAACAGTGGCCGTCGATAAAATAGGGACCAAAAAATTGGTTGATGAAGTACTTAAACATGCTGAAATTACCGACCCCAAATCTCCCATCAATACCAAGATTATATCTGATGTAAGTAATATGAGTTTTATTGCCGAAAATTATCGCTATCTCAACTCATTACTCGCCAAGGCCACCATAAAAAAAATAGTGCCTGATACTTTGACACAAAAAGTGGACCGTTTTGTATTAAACCCGATTTGTGGGCCAATAATCATGTTGAGTACATTGGCCCTCATTTTTCAGGCCGTCTTTGAATGGGCCGGCCCATTACAAGATTTTGTTGAGTCGCAGTTTGAACTTCTTTCAGAATATGTATCCAATATAATTCCAGTTGGACTGTTAACAAGTTTTATCATTGATGGGATAATTGCTGGGGTTGGGGGATTTGTTGTTTTTGTTCCTCAAATCGCCATTTTATTTGCATTTATCCTAACCCTTGAAGAAATTGGTTATATGGGAAGGATTGCCTATCTTTTAGATGGGACCATGAGGAAATTAGGTCTACCCGGAAAGGCCGTTGTTCCCCTTTTGTCTTCCCACGCTTGTGCCGTCCCTGGAATTATGGCGGCCAGAACATTAACTAATGAAAAGGACCGCCTGGCCACAATGTTAGTAGCACCTCTCACACAATGTTCGGCAAGATTACCGGTTTATACGATGCTCATTGCTGCAATTGTTCCTGATAACAATGTACTTGGCCCATTCAAGTTGCCTGGACTTATTATGTTCGGTCTTTATTTTACAGGAATGATGTTTTCATTTTTAGTGGCCTTCATCTTAAAGAGCAAAGTCATTAAGGGTGTGCCCTCACAGCTTTTGATGGAACTGCCTGATTACAGACTTCCAAGACTTGCCAATATTTCAAAAGGAATCTGGCAAAAATGTTCTATATTTATTAGAAAGGCCGGTACTGTCATTCTTGTTTTATCAATTGTTATTTGGGGTCTTGTCACTTTTCCAAACTATAATGAAAAAGATGCAACTAAAATGGTCGAAACAAGTTATGCAGCTTCCATTGGGAGGTTTTTTGAACCAATAACGCGTCCACTAGGTTTTGATTGGAAATTAAATACTGCTTTGATTCCTGCTTTTGGAGCAAGGGAGGTTGTCGTTTCGGCCATGGCAACAACTTTTTCTGTTGCTGAGTCTGAAGATAGTGAGGCCTTTGAAATGAGTCTTGCACAGAAAATGGCACAAAATTATTCTCTGGCAACACTAGTTGCCCTTATTGTTTGGTTTATATTCGCTCCACAATGTGTATCAACGATTGCAATATTAAAACGAGAAACGGGTGGATGGAAGTGGACTTCACTGATGTTATCCTACACAACTGTTATGGCCTATGTTTTTTCATTTATTGCTTATCAAGTCATAAGTGCTCTGGCCTGATGAGATAGATTTAAAATTTGAGTTAACAAAATAAATTTCTATGATAAATTCTCTTTGAAAATTCTGGAGTTAATGATGAACTATATATTCTACCTCTTTATTATTCTGAATATTTCTGAAGCTTATTCTTTTGAAAAGCTTTACGAATCTCTAAATGCTAGGGAACAACTTGTTGCTGGTGATGATGAGCTCACAATCACACAGAAAACATTAGACGGATTGATATGTATTAAAACAATTTCTGAAAATACTGTTTATGAATGTGAAATTGATATATCTGAAATTGATTCACAAAGTCTTTATGATTCACTAAACATCCGTCCCTCACCATTTGTTGCCAATGTATTTGAAAAAAGTGCTGATGGTTTAACTTGCACAATAGATCTTGATATACAATCCAATCAGAGATATGAATGTTTCATTGATTGGGCCCATGAATGAAATATAAGTATTTGGAAATAGATCATATTTCTGTCATAGTTAAACCAGGCTTCCCTGAAAAAAATGAAATCAAGTGCAAGAATTTAATCGGTCACAGAAAATATCATTCAGGCCAAGGAACAGCTGCGGAATTTATAGTTTTTGAAGAGAATTATTTGGAGTTTATTTGGGCATCTGATAATGAAGAATTAAAGAAATGTGATATCCACCTATATAATCGCTTCACTAACATCAATTGTCCTTTTGCTATTTCGTATAGAGGAAATATCGAAGAAAAGTTTAAGTCTGATTTTATTGAGTATAGGCCAAAGTATTTACCATCAGGTCGAATTCTAAAGCATTTTTCATATAAAGAAAACCTGACAATTCCATTTATTTTCGTCATGGATGTTTATGATACTCTAGATCGTTATTGGCCAAAATATAATGAAAGATTTAATATTTTTGATTTACGAAAAGGTGGAGTTAAACAAATTGTCATTCATACTCCTTATCCAAATGAAATTTATAAAAACTTTCCTCAAATAACCCAAGTAAAAAGTGATATTTGGAAACTTGAAATTCATGGTCTAGAGAGTTTCGATTTTTCACCGTTTAATTTTTTAACTATGGCCAAAGAACAAGACTAGTTTTTGGTTTTGTTAAAAATATGTAAAAAAAACGAAAAATTATCAAATTTATGAATTATCTTTCTATAGTGGCCCTTAAAAAAATTCATTTTTTTTGCTATAATGCGCTCATGAGAGCTTTATTATTTATATTTATTTTTTATTCAAATTCAATTCTTCCTCAAGAAAAGGCCTTAAAGTTAAAGGAAGAAAGCAAAGAAGATTTTAAAAAAATATCCGGAGAAGATAAGTCTGTAAATTTAGGAGATACTGGGAAATTTAATGATGCGCAGGACCTTCAAGGGGATTATCACGAACTCATCAAAAAATATAAACAGGCCCAGGAAAGAAAGAAACCTGGAACCTCTCAAGATCCTGGAATGCGAAATTTTGACCGTTTAGGCCCTGATTCTTTTGATGGCATTTTCAAACAACTGAGAGAGGAAATGGAAAGAGACTTCGGAGACTTTGACCGTCTTCTGCAAGAACGAAGTGGAATTGGACACGCCGAATCCTCTGTCTCACAAAAAGATTTAGGGGATTCTATCGAATTAACTATCAACATCACAGGAATTGAAAGTGGTAGCACGAGTGTAGATGTTGAAAATGGGGTTATCTATGTTCGTGGAGAACAAGAAATAACTAATTCGCAAAACCATGGTGATCAAACTTTTAAGTCAATTTCTCGCAGCTCTTTCCAACGAATGATTCCTTTGCCTGAAGGCGTTAAAGAATCAGGCTTTAAGAAACGTATTGAAAAGGATAGAATCATCCTAGAATTTAAAAAGAAATAATTTTAGATCTTAAAAAGGATGATACATGGAAGAAATCTCTATCGATCAACTAATCCTAGAGAATAGGTATCTACGTTTTGATACAGACATTGATAAGTTATGTGAGTCAATTTCACAAGTAGGCCTTATCCATCCCTTAATCGTTAATAAAGATAACAAACTTCTTAGCGGAGGGAGGAGATTAAGTGCTCTTAAGAAATTAGGTTTTAACAAAGTTCCAATTGTCAGAGTGGATAAGGGTGAACTCATTGAAGAACTTATATCAATAGATGAAAATCTTATTAGATTAGAACTTAAAAATACCGACTTAGAAATACAGTTGCTAAGAGCTAAAGAACTTTATGAATCACTATATCCCGATTCCGTTGAAGAAAATCGGCCAAGAGAATTAACTACTGAGCAAGTTGAGGCCTTACCTTTAAAATTCGAGACACAAACAGCAAAAAAAACAGGCCTATCTGAAAATAGTATTTCTATGGCCATCAAACGAGCTGAAAAATCTGCTCCAACCGTTGTAAAACTCAGAAAAGAGGGGCTGATTTCAACCGCTCAAGCAAATGAACTCATTAAACTTGACAGAGATGATCAAGAAAAAATTCTTCCAGTTGTAGTCGATAGGCCAGTGAGTGAGATTAAAGATCTCATTAAAAATGTAAAACAAATGGGTCTAACTCAGGCCATTGAGATTGATTCTCAAACTGATAATCATTCTAAACGCGACTTTGTAGAACTAAATAAACTTGCAAAAAAACTGAACAAACAGATTAACAAAATTTTATCTGAAGATGTAGAATATCAAGGTCCAGGCCATGAAAAAGTTTATGACTCTGTGATACAGGTGTTTCAAGGGATGAAACAACTTCTTGAACAAAGAAGGCCTGATATTTTGGTTGAATTTGTGAACAATCAAAATATTAATAACAATTCTGAACACAGTATGAATCAATAGTATGAAAAAGAAAAAAATTGACGTATTTAGGGAAGATTCTGACAAAAAAGGCGTGATGGGTTATTTAGAAGGACTGATTCGTAAGTTCAGGATGCTTAGTTTTGCTCTCCTCCTTATACCTATAGGCATTGCTCTAATGTTCTGCTTAGGAGTCGCCATTACTCCAGTTGTAGGTCTTATCGATTTTGTCTATCACGGGACAAAAGATTATTGGAAAATTTTCCACTATTTTTTAACCGCTTTTTCAATTGGAATTGGATTTTATGTTTATGGACTTACACTAATTGTTGTTGTTCCAATCGTAAATTTTCTATTTCCATTTAAAGTAAAACCATGGAGAGGCCCTTGGCAATCAATTGAAACAATTCCTTGGCTTTTTCACAACGCACTTACTTATCTTGTAAGATATACTTTTCTTGAATTTATAACCCCAACTCCCTTTGCAACTTTTTTCTATAAAATGATGGGTATGAAAATTGGTAAAGGTGTTCATATAAATACGACAAATATTTCTGACCCTTGCCTTATAACGATTGAAGACAATGTCACAATCGGTGGATCGGCGACAATCATTGGGCATTACGGACAAAAAGGTTACTTGGTGCTCGCTCCTGTTGTCATCAAAAAAGGTGCTACAGTAGGGCTTAAATCTTCAATTTTTGGAGATGTACATGTTGGTCATAAGGCCAATGTCTTGGCCCACAGTGTACTATTTCCCAAAACTCGTGTCGGTGACGAAGAGACTATATGATCGAGTTCTCCCTCATTACTTTTAATATTCATAAGGGAATGGATTGGCGAGGACGTAAGTTTACCTTCCAAAAAATTAAAGATGCTCTTGAATCCGAAGGAACTGAATTTGTATTTTTACAAGAAGTTCATGGAGAAAATTTAAAACATGCTCAAAAGTTCGATGTTGCTTCACAGTTTGAGGAACTTGCTGACAGTATGTGGGAACATTATCGCTATTCTAAAAATGCAATTTACCAAAATGGTCACCACGGAAATGTGATTTTAGGAAAATTTCCAATCGTTTTTAGTGAAAAAATTGACATGACTCTCAACAAGCTTGAGCAACGTGGACTTCTCTATGCAAAATTCGAACTAGCTGATGTTGGAAAAGATCTCCACTGTTTTTGTGCACATTTGAATCTTATGGAGAAGGATAGAGTCAAGCAATATGCGATCATTATTGATGAAATTTCAAAAAGAACAACCAAAGATGATCTCATAATTGTTGCAGGTGATTTTAACGACTGGAAACAAAAAGCATGTGACCATTTGACCGAAGGATATGGACTTACAGAGGCCTATAAAAGCATTCACGGTAAATATGCCAAAACTTTCAATAATTTATTTCCTTTACTCGCATTAGATAGGGTCTATGTTCAAAATTTAGAGGTTTTGCAGGCCGAAGTACTCGACAATAAGGCCTGGAGAGAGCTCTCTGATCATTTACCTCTCAAAATTACACTTAAAATATAAATATTTACTGATAATTTATTTATCAGTTTATTTTTTGATCTGTCTTGTGCTAGGTACATCTAGTTTGAAAATAAGGATCAATATGTTTAAGAAAATTGTCGTGTTATGTATTTTAATTATGTCATCAGAAGTCATGAGTTCATGTGAAATGCAATTTGCAAATATTTTTGAACCTAAAACTTGGCCAGAAGTTCCGAGTAGAGTTTTAATTGAAGAAAAATTATCTGAGATGATTGAACACGACGAAATCGTTTTAAACTATGTTCTTAAACTTGGGCAATTGATAAAAACATGGCCAAGCAAAGAAGAGTATAAAAACTTATCTTATCCAGAACAAAGTAAACTTAAAATTTCTCTTCAACATACAGTTTCTCAGATCGTATTTTCACTAAGGTTAAATCCTATGTATGAGTTTTTTGAGGCGTACAACCTGATGTCAATGAGAGGAGAAATACAAGAATACGACCATGCACTTTCACGAAAAATGCTTTCACATCAAAATTCAATAAATCGACAAATCGGATTAGTTGTAAGTGATTTAATTAAGGAAAATTTCATAGATTAACTAGAGATAGGGCGTAAATAATCGACACAAATTGCTTCTAAGCTTGTAAAAAGTTGGCCTGTTTTGAAAAACCTCAGAAGACAATTGAGTTGAAGTTTTTAATTTGTTTTCTAGAATTGAAGTGAGTTCTAATGCAAAATTTTGATTGAGACATTCTATGTTAAATTCAAAATTAAGTCTTAAGCTTCTTACATCCCAATTTGTAGACCCGATTAGGCTCCAACATCCATCGACAACCATTAATTTACTGTGTTCAAATTTATCTCCAACATAATAAATATTACAACCGGCATCTATCAGTTCTGGAATGATTGTTTCAGTGGCCCAAGTCATAAATGAAAAATTATTATGTCGAGGTAATAGAATATTAATTTTAACTCCACTTAAAGCAGCAACCTTAAGCGATGTTACTAAATCTCTTTCCGGTACAAAATAAGGAGTTTGTAGCCATATTTCATATTTTGCACACCTTATAATCGACTCCAATGTAAGAGGTAATTTATCGATGTACTCACTAGGCCCGTCAATTATAGATCGACACAAAATTTCACCACTTGAGTGGAGATTTAGTTTTTTCTTAACGAGTCGTCTTTTTTTCTGAACACTAAAATTCCAATCTTTAACAAAAATTTCATAGATTTGTTGAACAACAGGGCCTTGCAATTTGAAATGAAGATCATCAATCTTGTCAAGATGTCCTCTTCTGATATTCATCCCCCCTGTGAAAGCATGATGTCCATCAATAACCATAATCTTTCGGTGGTTTCTCAAGTTCATATATCTAACATTAAAAGGGTGTCTAACCGGCAGAAAAATAGCAAAGGGTATTTTGTTTTTTTTAAGAACTTTAATAATTGAAGGAGAAGAGTACTTTGTACCAGCTCCATCTACTAAAACCTTTACTTCTACTCCACGTTCTTTGGCCTTAGCTAGTGAATTTACAAATCTCTCGCCAAGCTCATCATAATCAAAGATATAGGTACACAAATAAATATTATGATTGGCCATATCTATTTCTTCTATCATCGACTCATAGGCAACTTTTCCCTCGTGAAATGTTTCGATCTTATTGCCATGGCAAAACGAAAAGTGATGAGAATTATTACCTAGAGTTAAATGCTGTGAAAATTGCTGAGGACAAGAAGATTCTATTATTTTATTAGATTGAATCAGTTCTTCAATTTTTTCAGGTTCAGTCATATCCGAGACAAGTCTAAGACCTGTGCTTTTTATGCGATTAATTCCAAAAACAATGTAGGCCAGGGCCCCGAAAATGGGAGAAAAAATGATGATAGAAATCCAAGCAATCTGACCTCGATAGTCTCTTTTGTTCATGAGGACATGAAAAACAAGTGCAGTTTCAAATATAATGAGGAAAAAACTCAATACCGTAAATACTTGGGGCCAAAATTCAGTGAAAATATTCAAAGACCTATCATACATTACTCTACAATGACATATGACATAAAAAGTGTCTTCATATATTTAAAATCTTTATGTTTTTTGTTTTGACCATCTGCGCGTAGAAAGACTTTCTAGAGTAATATAATATGGCAAAAATTTTTGGAGATAATAGTATGAGCTTGAAAGACCAGCTGATGAAAGCAGGCTTTAAACCTAGTGTAAATTCTAATGTTAGAGAAGAAAAAAAAGGTCCTCGTAAAGCTTCTGAAAGACATCAGGCCGAGAGGAATTTTTGTGAACAATGTGAATCTATTTTTCCCGATGTAGAGAAATATAATCATAAAAATCCAACAACATTTGCTAAATGGATTTGCGCTGCTTGCGCTGATAAATTGGAAATATTAGATAAATTTAGAGTGACTGCGCAATCTGAGTTTTCAAAGACTGGAAGATTTAGACGTGAATATGGAGAAACATATAGAATGATTGGTGGCAAATTGCAGGCACCTTCAGAGTTGAAACATAAAAAGGGTAATAGACCTCAAGAATCTTCTCAACAAAGAAATACCCCAACTCGTCCAGAGGGCAATCAAAGAAGAAATGATAACCACCGCCGAGGCCCAAAGAAAAACTTCAATAGCTAATTATCAATTTCAAGCTTGTGAAGGATTATTATGCCAAACTTAAATATAATCTATCTTGTGATAGGTACTTGTTGCATAGGTTTGGCCCCCATATTCGTAAAGATGTGCCATTTATCTCCAAGTTTGATTGGATTTTATAGATGTGGAATTGCTGGACTTGCCCTTCTTGCTTACCAACTCATTTTAAAAAAACCATTTCCAAAAGATAGAAGATTTTATTTGATAACAACTTTATCAGGGATTTTTTTTGCTGCAGATCTTTTTGTTTGGCATAGATCTGTCCACTTACTTGGGCCAGGAATGTCTACAATTTTAGGAAATACTCAAGTCTTCTATCTTCTTATTATTGGCTACTTTCTTCATAAAGAGTCTCTATCTTTAAAAAAAATTCTGATTTTTATTTTTGCTTTTTTTGGAACGATACTCATCATAAATGGACAAATGGAATTTTTCAGTAGAGATAATTTTTTATGGGGCACTTTTTTTGGTCTTGCAACAGGTCTTTGTTATTCACTTTACACAACTTCAATTAAGCAAGCTTACGTGACAAGATTTGAACCTAAACCAATTCAAATCATAACTTTCGTTTCAATATCAACAGCATTTTGGATATACGGACTATCTTTTTTTGATAAAAATTATCCGCGCTCATTTCAAGACAATTGGCAACCTTTGATTGGGCTTGCTTTCATTTGTCAAATAATTGGTTGGGGCCTCATTACCAAGGCCATTAAATTTGTACCTCTTTCGGTTTCAGGACTCATTATTCTGCTGCAGCCGCTTATTGCTAAAACACTTGGAGTATTCATTTTTAATGAACCTACCTCTATTTTGGAATTCATGGGAACTTGTATTCTATTTACTTGCATTTATTTTGGCTCTAGGCCAGAAGTTCCAAAAAATAAATGATAACTCTTTTTTTTACAAGTTTGCTTTGACAAGAAAAAAAATCATGATGTTAATCAGTATTTGCCCAGCACTGAGTCATGTTTAGTTTATTATTTTTAGGTATCCTACCGCAACGTTAATTAACTAAGGTTCACGATTTCGATGTTTGAAAAATGTCCAACAGATCAAGCAACTTCTACGAGTAGAATATGCTCGCATTGTGATAGCACTATCATTGTGCCATTTTATATCAATGGTGAAAGTGAAGGTCGGGAAGTTTTTTGTTGTGCGGGGTGTCGCGCTGTTTTTGAAATTCTTCATCAAAAAGGCCTAGAACGCTACTACGATATTAAAAGTAAAAGCGAGGCCGTCCACGATGCAACTCCCGCAAGCGAGCTAAACTCTAGATTTATTCATTTTGATGATGATGATTTTCAGAAAGAGTATATTATAAAAAACGATAAAGGTCATAAAGTCGTACGTTTTTATCTAGAAGGAGTACATTGCCTGGCCTGCTTATGGCTTATTGAAAAAATACCCCAGTTTGTTCCTGGAATCATTTTTTCTAGATTAGATTTAGGTAAGGCCATCGCTACCATAACCTTCAAGGAAGACTTTCCACTATCTAAAATTGGATTTGAACTTCAACAATTTGGCTATCGTCCACACATTCTTAAAATTGATGAAAATGGAGAGACTCAATTTCAAAAAGAAGAGCGTTCAATGCTGATTAAAATTGGCGTTGCTGCTGCTTGTGCTGGAAATATTATGCTTTTCGCAATTTCCATCTATGCGGGAGTCTCAGGTAAAATGGCCAATATTTTTTCTTGGCTTTCTTTTTTCATCACTATTCCCGTTATGAGCTATAGTGCTCTTCCTTTTTATCAAAGTGCCTATGGATCACTCAAAAATAAGATTCTCTCCATTGACGTTCCTGTGGTTTTTGCTATTTTACTTGCCTTTATATACAGTACTTTTGAACTTTTGAATCAAGGAACACATATGTACTTTGATTCAATTACAAGTCTTGTTTTTCTACTCCTTAGCGCTCGTTTTATTCTGAGACGTATGCAAAAATCTGGTATTGGTGCAGATCAGCTTGAAAAGTTCTTCTCATTTGATGCAGTAAAAAAAATAAATGAAGATGGGGAAGAGGTTGAAATTCTTCCAAAATATCTCAAAAGAGGAGATATTATTAGAGTTACTTCAAATTCTCAGATTCCTGTCGACGGGGTTATCGTTAAAGGAAATTCAAATCTTAATCTCTCTCTCTTAACAGGAGAGTCTTTACCCGTTGAAATCAAACCGGGTGATCTGGTTTATTCTGGAACTGTAAATTTAGATTCAACTCTGGAAATTAGAGTTGATTCAATCGGAAGTGAAACAAGATTAGGTCAAATTCTGCATAGGATTGAATGTGAATCTCAAAACAAGTCACAAATTGTACGTATCACCGATAAAATTGGTAAGTATTTTGTCTATATTGTTCTTACTCTAGGACTCTTAGTTTTTACCTACTTCGCTTTAAGGGGAGAATTATCTACTGGTATAGAAAGAGCTCTAGGACTTATCATTATTTCATGTCCATGTGCTTTAGCTTTGGCCACACCTCTAGCACTCTCTTATGGATTAAAAAAAGCGGCAGACCTTGGAATTTTTGTCAAATCTGATGACATCATAGAGAGAATTTATCGGGCAAAAGAAATTTTTCTCGATAAAACAGGAACTCTAACCTATGGACTTTTTCAAGTTGTAAAAGTTGATGATCAAACCCCTCAAGATTTGAATCTCTATGAGATCACTTACGCATTAGAGGCCAAATCATCTCACCCAATCGCAAAAGCTCTTAAAGATTTTTGCCTTTCAAAATTGAATGGAACACTAAATAAAGAAATCTTTGTACATAATTATAAAGAATATCCTGGAGTTGGTGTGACAGGTGAGTGTAATGGAGGCAAATACAAACTAATTAAGGCAAGTGACAATTTTGAATCATTAGAGAACGTTGTTGAATTAAAATGTCAGGTAAGTGAAAATATTCTAGCTAGATTCTTCCTAAAAGATAATCTTAGAGTAGATTCACTTAAGGCCATGGATACGATGAGAGATTTAGGACTAACACCATATATGATTTCTGGAGATCGACGTGAAATTGTATCATCGATCGCAGATTCTTTAAGAATCCCCCCCGGAAATTATATTTCAGATTTAAAACCAGAAGATAAAGCAAAGATTATAGGCGAACATCCTTTTTCCATCATGGTAGGTGATGGTGCAAATGATGCAATAGCATTAGTAAAATCTTTGGTTGGAATTGCAGTGCATGGAAGTGTGGAAGTTAGTCTTCGTGCAGCTGATGTCTATAATTCTCGTCCAGGAGTATTGCCAATTTCAAATCTCATCAATATCGCTCATGAAACAATTAAGGTTGTTAAAAGAAACCTCATTTTGTCACTACTCTACAATGTCATAGGTGTTCTTGGTGCGTTGCTTGGCCACATCACTCCACTTTGGGCCGCCATTTTTATGCCTTTAAGTTCTTTAACCGTGATTCTATCTACTATTTATGGGACGAAAAAAATGAGACAAAATTCAAAGGGGGGGAGATGAATATAGTTTATTTTCTTATTCCAATAGCACTTCTGCTTGGTGCCCTATTTGTGGGAGCATTTATATGGGCCACTAAAACAGGACAGTATGAGGACCTAGATACTCCATCGCACAGAATTCTATTAGATGATGATAATATTAACGATAACTTAAAAAAGGATGAAGAATGAGCTCAGACAATGCTGACAATGTAAAGCTCGAAACCTTCTCTTACGACGATAAGGTTGTAAGGTGGTATCTCTTTGCAAGTATTTTTTGGGGGGTTGCAGGACTTCTCGCAGGTGTGACAGTTGCTTTTCAACTGGCCACATGGAAAGCTAACTTTGGTTTAGAATGGTTAACATTTGGCCGTTTGAGACCATTACACACGAATGCTGCGATATTTGCATTCACGGGAAATATGATTTTCTGTGGTGTCTTTTATTCAATGCAAAGACTGTGTAAAACCAGGATTTTCAGTTCCACATTGGCGTGGCTACAATTCTGGGGATGGCAGCTAATTATTGCCCTAGGTGGCGTATCGATTCTCATAGGCTTTTCACACGGGAAAGAATATGCAGAACTTGAGTGGCCATTTGATATCGCAATTGCTGTGGTATGGGTCATGTTTGGTATCAACATGATTGGAACTCTTATCAAAAGAAGAGAGAGACATATCTATGTTGCGATTTGGTTTTATCTTGCAACCTTTGTAACAGTTGCAGTTCTTCATATTGTGAATTCAATAGAATTTCCAGTTTCCCTCATGAAATCTTATCCAGTTTACGCTGGGGTTCAAGATGCACTTGTACAATGGTGGTACGGACACAATGCTGTTGCCTTCTTTTTGACAACACCATTTTTAGGGTTAATGTACTATTTCATACCAAAAGCAGCAAATAGACCTGTTTACTCTTATAGATTGTCCGTGATCCACTTTTGGTCACTGGTTTTTATCTATATCTGGGCCGGTCCTCACCACCTGCTTTACTCTTCTCTACCAGAATGGGCACAAACTCTTGGTATGATCTTCTCAGTTTCTCTTTGGATGCCAAGTTGGGGGGGGATGATTAATGGTCTACTCACTCTAAGAGGTGCATGGGATAAATTAAGAAAAGATCCTATTTTAAAGTTTCTTGCAACTGCAGTAACTTTCTATGGTATGGCAACTTTTGAAGGACCTTTAATGTCTATAAAGTCAGTTAACTACCTAGCTCACTTTACTGATTGGGTTGTTGGACATGTTCACAGCGGAACTATCGGTTGGAACTATATGATGATCTGCGGGATAGTTTATTATCTCGTTCCAAAAATGTGGAAAACAAAAATTTTCTCTGAAAGATTGGCAAATATTCACTTCTGGACAGCTACTTTCGGTCTTCTCCTTTACATAATGTCAATGTGGGCAGCAGGGATTACTCAAGGTCTTATGTGGAGAGCAGTTGATGATCAAGGAATGCTTGTTTATGACAAGTTCATTGAAACTGTTGTAAGAATTGTTCCTATGTATTGGGTTAGAGCAAGTGGTGGGGTTCTTGTCCTAACTGGATTTATTTTGATGGTTTATAACGTCATTAAAACAATTAAGGCCGCTCCTCCGATAACTGAAGAAGAAACTTTCCAAGCAGCTCCTCTTGCATCTGATAAAGAAGAAGCAAGTGCTACTCCCCATAGAAGACTTGAAGGTATGCCCGTCTTATTCACAGTTCTTTCTTTACTTGCAATAGTTGTTGGTACATCTGTTGAGCTTCTACCTGCTCTATTAAGTGAGTCATATGTAGAAAAAAATCCAAACGTAAAACCTTATACTCCGCTTGAACTTGCTGGACGTGATATTTATATCAAAGAAGGTTGTTATGTTTGTCACTCTCAACAGATTCGACCAGATGTTTCAGAGCAACTTAGATATGGAAAGATTTCAACTGCAGCTGATTCAATCTACGATCGTCCTTTCCAGTGGGGTTCTCGTCGTATTGGACCAGATTTAGCTCGTGTAGGTGGAAAGTATAATGATACTTGGCACTTTAAACACATGGAAGATCCTCGCGCTGTTACTAAAGGTTCAATCATGCCAACCTATCCTTGGTTAAGAATGAAGAAAACAGATTTCGGCTCTCTTAGACCAAAGCTTAAAGTAATGGCAGCTCTAGGTGTTCCTTACAGTGAAAGCGATATTGAAAATGCAGCTGATTTGGCAATGAAACAGGCCGCAAAAATTGCTGAGAAACTCATGAACGACAAAGTAACAGATATGAACATTCAAAATAAGGAAATTGTCGCTCTGATCGCTTACTTACAAAAATTAGGTGTTGATACAAGCAAATAGTTTAAAAAAGGGAGAGTAAATGAAGTCTGAAGTTTTGAATAGTGCAGGGTATACGGTATTACCAATCATTGCCATGATTTTGTTTGCTCTCGTTTTTCTTGGAGTCGTTTTTAAAACAATGAGAAAAAGTAATGAAAGCGATTACAAAGAAAGTGAACAATTACCATTAGATTTAAATAATCAGGAGAATAATAATGAGTGATGACAACCAAAAAGTCGAGGTCTTCGAAAATGAGAAGTCTTTGCTCCTCGACCACAATTATGATGGTATTCACGAGTTTAATTACCCTCTACCATCGTGGTGGGTGTGGACGTGGGCCATTTCAATCATTTTTTCAGTCCTCTATTGGCTATATTATGAAATGGGAGGACCTACTCTTAGAGATGAATTCAAAAATGAGTGGGCAAAAGTTGAAAAAGTTAGAGCTGAAAATGCAGCTAAATTGGATAATTTTGAACCTGAACTATTTGCAGCAACAATTGCTGACAATGGTGTAGAAGAAGGTAAAAAAGTATTTACCCAATATTGTGTAGAATGCCATAAAGAAGGTGGTAGGGGAGACATTGGACCAAACCTAACCGATAAATATTGGATTCTAGCAAAAGGAACACCTGAGACCATCTTTCCTGTTGTCGTAAAAGGCTCTGAAGAGAACGGTATGCCAGCATGGGGTGAAATGATTGAGAAAAAAGAGATTTACCAAGTTATTTCTTATGTCATGACACTGGTAAATACAAATCATCCTGAGGGGAAAGCACCTCAAGGAGAGCTTGTTGAGTAATTAATTATTTCAATATCTTGGCCGTGATTGTTTTTTGATCGCGGTCAAGTTTTTCAGTTTTTATTCTTGATATAATCTTCTCGTACTCAATTAAAGAGGTTTTTAATGAGTGATAATAAGGATGATCCAAGGGCCCTTCACGAAAATCGACTGGCCACAACTGATGAACATGGACATCGGATTTTTCTCCATCCGTCAGAAGTAACTGGATATTTTAGAAATTGGAGAAATGTCGTTTATTGGGGACTAATCTTCCTCTACCTAATCCTTCCATGGATTTATATAAATGGAAAACAAGTACTCCTTTTAGACATTGCTAAAAGAGAGTTTTATATATTTGGCGTGACCTTTATGGGGCACGATGCTCCCTTACTCATCTTTCTCTTTTTAGGAATCACTCTAGGCTTTGGTTTTTTAACCTCTATCTATGGGAGAGTGTGGTGTGGATGGGGTTGTCCACAGACAGTCTTTATTGATGCCATCTATCGGAAGATAGAAGAAATTGTTGAAGGCAAGGCCAGAGTTCGAAGAAAACTAGATAAAGATCCATGGAGTTTGGATAAATTCAGAAAACGAATAATTAAGTGGATTCTTTTTGTTTTAGTTTCTCTTCACATAGGCCACACCTTTGTTGGTTATTTTGTTGGAACTCACAGACTACTTGGTATTTCTTTAAAATCTCCCGCTGATAATCTCACTATTTTTATTACTACAATGGTCATTTCTCTCATTTTTTTAATAGACTTTGGTTGGTTCAGAGAACAGTTTTGTCTCATCGCCTGTCCATACGGTAGATTTCAAAGTGTCATGATGGATGAAGATTCAATGGTCATCATCTATGACGATAAAAGAGGAGAACCAAGAAGAACTGTTGCTCCTGATGAGGCCAGCGAAGGTGATTGTATTAACTGTTACAAGTGTGTTCAAGTTTGCCCTACTGGCATCGATATACGTAGAGGAACACAATTAGAATGCATCCAATGTACTCAATGTATTGATGCTTGTGATGAAATCATGGATAAGGTTAAAAGACCTCGAGGACTCATTCGATATGCTTCTGAAAACTCTGTAAAAGGAGTCAAAGCGAAAAAACTGCATGTTAGAACAATTATCTATCTCGCTGCTCTGACGATTGTGTTTATTGGTTTTATTATTTCTTACAACAAAAATATGGAACTAGACGCTCTGTTTCTTCGTGGAAAAGGAGCTCCATTTAGTGTAGTTGGTCATGAACATCATGACTTTATTCAAAATCTCTACTCTCTTGGGCTCTATTACCAAGGTGAGCAAAAATATAAGCTCTTTTTTAAAGTTAAAGATGGTGTTGGAACAGATAAAATAATTCTCAAAACAGCAAGACAGCCCTATATACATGAGGGAAAGGGTAAACAGTCTGTACCTGTTTTTTTCCTTTTCCCTCAAGAAATACTTGTATCTGGTTCTAAAGTGATCACTGTTGAAATACTCAGTGGGGAGAGTATTCAGAAATCAAAACTCATAACAGAGGCCGAGGTTACACTTGTCGGACCAACTAACTAATCTTGCAAACGCGCCCATATGGCTTGTGCCTTGGTTCAGTTTTTTGGCCGGCCTTGGTGGCAGCTTACATTGCATTGGAATGTGCGGGGGACTTGTTGTTTCATGTGGTACCACAAAAAAAAACTTAGTCGGATATCACTCGGGTAGGTTTATAGGATATGCTTTACTAGGTGCTCTAGGAGGTTATCTCGGAGCAATTTTTACAGTTCAAAGAGATAAACCAATTCTTGCTCTCATTCCTACTGTGTTTATTGGCCTTATCTTTATCTACTTAGGTGTAAAAACTTTCTTAAAATCTAAAACTCCTCATCTCATACCTCAATTTCTTTCAAGAAATTTTTCTAAATTTCAAAAAATTGCTTTTGCAAAGTCAATCCAGTCTCAAAACTCTTTTATCATTGGTTTCCTATCAATTCTTTTACCTTGTGGGCTTTTGTATGGAGTTGTTCTTACAATTGCCATGTTTCAGGCCCCAACAGTTGGAATGATTTCAATGATTACTTTTTGGGCCGGAACTCTTCCTGGTCTTGTATTTGCTCCAACTCTATTTAGAAAAATTTTTAATCCAATCAAATTAAAACTGCCTACCTTATCTTCACTTCTATTGATTCTGATTGGACTTTCAACTATTGTTTGGAGAGTCTATCAATTTAATATAAATGATGGAATTTGCCATTAAGGAACTATTTCAGAGGTCGCAAAATAGACGGCCACTCCAATTGAAATAAGTGGGGCCAAAGTTGCCATAAATATGACAAAGTATTTAAAAAAATGATCTTGAAGATCTCTCATTTTCTTTTTCATGCGAATTTATAACACTTTGTTTTCAAAATGTATAATTAGGCCGCTGATTTTTCTTCTTTTTGATTAATGAGATCCTCTAACTCTGAGACCGTGCTTGTAAGAGCACTCGAAGAATTTGAAAGTTCATCAGATCCAGATGATGAATTTTTTGCTAAGTCTTTGAATTCAGCTGCAAGCTCAATTAACTCAGAAGTCTGTATTGATATATGATCTATACCCTTAAATTGCTCATTTGAAGCAGTTTGAATCTCTGTGATCATATTATAAACTTCTTGAGCATTGCTCATAACTTCCTCTAAGACCTCTAAACTTTCTTTTGTAGCACTTTGGCCCTTTTGGATTTTAGCTCTATTTATATCAATCATATTTTGCATAGATGACTTTGAATTCGTAATTATATTTTCAACTGTTTGAATGGAATTACTAAGAATTTTTGCAATTTCGTTGGCCGCATTTCCTGAAGCAACTGCTAGATTTCCAACTTCTTCAGCAACAACTGCAAATCCTTTTCCATGCTCTCCGGCCCTCGCAGCTTCTACGGATGCATTAAATGACAAAAGCTTAGTTTGAAAAACAATATCATTAATCACATTGGCCTTGTCACCAATTTCACCAATAATCTGTATGATGTCAGTTAATTGCGAATTGACTTTATCAATTTCACTAGCAAAGTCATCATTTGAAGTTTCTATTTCATCCATTGCCAAAGATGTTTGCTCGACATAGGTTTTTCCTCTGATCGCCGCTTCAGCACTTGACTTAGATCTATCCATCGACTTGGTGACATAGTTCATATTCATCTCTAGAGTGGCCTTAACTTCATCAAGTCCAGTCATTGTTTCATTAATACTTTGCGATACCTTATTTGAACTTGTATCTAAAATTTGTGAACTCTGCTTTAAAGCATAGGAATTATTATTCACTTTTCCTGAAACATTTTTAAGACTTTTAATTGCATCTGTAACAGGCGTAACCATTCTTGGGATTACATAAAAAAGAACAAAAGATGACAAAACGATAATAATTGCTGTGAAAACAAATGAAAAAAGAAGTATTTTTGTAACCGCATTGAATACTTCAGAAGCTTGCTTTTCTACAATAACTCCCCATGTTTGACCAAGAAAATTAATTTTTTTAAAGTAACTTACAACTTTCTCACCGGCAGGATCTTTCACTATTTGAGAGAAAGAATCAACTTTAAAAACATTTCTTATTGTTTCTGAATCAACCGGTATGTTTTCTTTAAAAGATTTATAAACATTAAACTCATCCTTATGCACATAAAAATCAGAACGCAATATTTTGTCTGGCCCTATCAAATAGGCCTGACCTGTTTCACCCATACCTATTCTTCTATTTACAATAGAGTTAATGTGATTCAGTTTTAATTTTGCAACAACAACACCCATTGTATCGCCAATATTTATCCCTTCAGAGAGATGGTTAAACTCTGCAAATGCTTTTTGACAAAGATACGCCGTAACTTCATCAAAAATTGGGTTATACTCATAGCCACTGTAGTGTGGGGAGTCACTCTCATCACTAAAAGCAGAATTAATACATTTTGCAACTTTTGAGTCCTTTAAAATTCCATTTTCTAAGTTTTTTCCTAGCATTTTTGAGTTTCCATCCACACTAACAGAAAGCACAATCTGACGATCAAGAGTTGATAAGTGAATTTCTTCAAAACCAAAATCTTGAAGCATACTGTCTAGTCTTTTAGAATATACGCTATAGATACTTTTGTAATCTTTACTAAATATCTCTTCATCGGCGCCTGGATTTAACCCTCTCCCATAAAAGCTTGACTCAAACGATAGGAATAGGCCTTCTATGAGTCTATCATGTGCCAAACGATCAATGAAACGAAGTGATTTGTCACCATATTCTTCTACGCGGTTTGCGGTAGTGTCTCCGATTGATTCAAGCTGATTTGTTACGATTTCTTGAAGAGTTGATCGAAAAAAATAAAATGAAATTGCTGACACAGTAGTGATTCCTATCATGACAATTAATATTGAGATAGAAACAATTTTGTGACTTAAACCTAGTTTTTCAAATGTTTTTTTTAGATTCATACTTTTTCCTCAATAATTTTCTTTTCGAACACAAATTTTTTTAGTTTAATTTATTTGCATGTTTAATTATATTTTTTTTAAAAAAAGGGGATTCATTGATGAAGATCATAATTTTAGGACTTGCTGGACTAATTTCATCGGGTTCATTTGCCGGAGAATGCAGTAAAGAAATTACAAAAAAACAAGTTGAGCGGGTTTGCGAGGCCATTAAAGCAAAAGGAATGGATGCAAAAAATGAAGAGTTAACTTTTGAAAACTGTGGGAAAAACTATGTTTGGGTACAGGACGCTTCAAAACCAACTTTAAACATGATTGTTCATCCAATTAAAAGACGATTGAATGGGAAACGCCTAGATCAACATGCTGATGAAAACGGAGTAAAGCTATTTGTTGAATTTGACAAAAAAGCTAAGGCCGAAAAAGATGGGGGATGGGTTGACTATATGTGGGCAAAACCCGGAAAAGAAAAAGCTACACCAAAAACTTCATTTGTTAAACTATGCGAAGGAAAAGGAGTTAAATGGATAGCAGGTTCAGGTATCTGGAAAGAAGATCTTAAATAAAAACTTTATAAAGAAAAGGATTTGACATGAAAAAACAATTTTTTATTTTAGCAAGTTCGGTTTTAGCATTAGGTGCTCAAGCTAGTGATGGTATGCCAACGTGGTATGGTTTAGTTAACAAGGAAATCAGGTATATTTCACAAGATAAGAAGGCAGCTGCTCCTACTTACTCTGGTGTAACAGATGTAGACGGTTTCGAATCAAGACTTGGTATTAAAGGTGACTATAATGAAACATCAATTGGAAATGTTCATTATAAGTTTGAATTAGGGATTAACTCTAACTTAAATTCTGGGACAGATAGAATTAGAATTCGTCTAGGACATGTAGATGTTAAGAACTCTTGGGGGACAGTGAGATTAGGTCAATTCTGGACACCAGGTTCACTAGCTATACTCGCTGCTGATCCTTGGATGGCAACAGGTTCACAATTATTTGCTCCTGATAACGATGATCTTGCTGGATCTAAATCAGCTAACGGAGCAAGAGGAAATGGGTTCAAAGATCAAGTCGCTTTTATCTCTCCAGAAATTGCTGGTGCAACTATTACAGTAACACACTGGAAATCTAATGGTGGTGTTCAACAAGGTGATAAGTGGTACGAATTTGACTTAAATTATAAAAACCAATTAGGTTCAATAGATTTTGGATTATTCGGAACTTTTGCAAAACAAGAAATGGATTCAACTAAAGGATCTCCTCTTGAAAGTTTTTGGAACGCCGGTTTAAGTCTTTCTCAAAAAGATTGGATGGTTTCATTCGTTTATGGAACTGAAGATAAAGGGAAAATTTCAGGGAAAGATTATGAATACACTAATATGATGATTGGTGCAAAATATATGTTCACTGAAACTCTAGGACTTTTAGCAAACTATGGTTCAACTGACTTTGGAAAAGAAGGCGTTGGAAACTCTCAAAATGATGGAGAGCAAGTTCAATTTTCTGTGGGTCTAAAATCTGATGTAAACAAGTTCATCTCACACAGAGTTATGTATAGAAACACAAAAATTGAAACAAAAGATGGAATTAGCTCAAATACTGCATTTACAAAAAATACTGCAAATGCTGTTATCTATGGTATGACTCTTAAGTTCTAATCAACTTTTTGATCTATAGTTGTAAAGGGGGACAATTTGTCTCCCTTTTTTATTCCTCTTCAGATGAAATTTTTCTGATTGGATCTGTATCAAAAGCACTTATTGTGAGTTTATGCTTCGTAAGTTCTGCGACTTGCTTTGCTGTTTGTCCCTTTGAATCTGATATTTCTTTACTCGCACCCAATTTGATAAGCGCTTTCACATTTTCCCATCGTTTGTTAACCGCCGCAGAATGTAACGCCGTAACTCCCTGGTCATTTTTAAAATTAATATCTAAACCCGTACTAATGAGATATCTAATCGTTTCAGGTGTTCCAATTTGGGCAGCTTTAATTAATGCATTGTTAGTGATGATAATTTTACTAGGTGCTTCCTTCTTAACAATTTTTTTGATCTTTTCAACCTTTTTATCTTCAGCAATGGCCATGAGTTCACTTAATTCTTCACTTTCATTCTCTTCGTCCAAATAATCTTCGTCACTTGGCATTTCTTCATCTTCGTTCATTGTTCCTGCTACAGTTTCTTCAGATTTATCATCTTCTTCAAATTCCTTTTCTTCCTTTTCATTACTAGATAACTCTTGCATATCATCATCACCCATTTTGCTGTCAAGCATATCTAGTTCTTTAGATGTATCTGAAGTGCTATTTGAAAAATCGACACTCGCACTTTCATCCACAGGTTCAAGCTGGCAAGAAACGAGCCAAACTATTGAAAAAAGATAAATAAAACTAATCAATTTAATTTTTCTTAAAATCATACTGATTATATCGGACAAGTCGAAAAATAACTTGAGTAAAATGAGCGGAATTATTTCATCTCTAAGAGTTCTTGTATGTAGATGATTTTCAAAGGATAATAAAAAAACAGGAGTTGGATCGATGCAAATTAGCAAGGATGCGAGATTTATTATAATTGACGATCAGGCCGTCGTTCGCATGGCCGTCAGAACTCATCTCAAGGAAATCGGTTTTAATGGTGAAATCCTTATGGCCGAAGATGGTGACGTGGCCCTTAAAATTATGGAAGATCTCTTTTCTCAAGGAAAAGAAATTGACATGATAATATGTGACCTGGCCATGCCAAATGTTGATGGATTTAAAGTTCTTGAACACGTACGTGGAGATTCAAGATATGAAAAAATACCATTTATCATGTTAACTGCTGAAAGTGAAATCAACACAGTTATGAAAGTGATAGATCTTGGGGCCACAAATTATATTGTTAAACCATGGTCGTTACAAACGTTGCAACGTAAACTCGCCGAATCCTGGATCAAAGTTGAAAGAAAAATCAAAAATAAAGAAAAGAAAGAAGAAGCAATTAGAGAAAATGAAAAAAGAAAAAGTAATGATTTTATAGATCTAAAATCTAATCGTGAAAGTGCACTGAGTGAAACAAAATTTAAAGCACTTATACTAAGTGAGGGTAATCCATTAATTGCAAATCAAAATACAAATTTAAAAAATCAAAAAACGGATCCATATCTAGATAAACTAAAAAAATCATTACTTGAAGGAAATCTTGAAGATGTTAAAAATGCAAAACTTGAGGAAAATTTAAGTGATGACATTGGAGATATTGAATGGGAAGGTGAAGATATCACTCAAGCTGCCATCAATGTATCAAAGTTTTTGGGGATTTCTGAGGCCCATCCCATTTCAAATACTGTCTGTAAAATAAAATGGAAAAAAGTAGATGGCCCACAATCTTATTTGATCTTTAAAAAAGTACACAATATTCTTGATCTTGTAGGTAACACAAATGCAAATGCAGATTTTTATTTTATCCGAAACCTCGCACCTGGAGAATCCTACGAATTTCTAGTTAGGCAAATTGATCAATCAGGAATTACAGACAAAAATGAAGTGACCTTAAAAGTTAAAATGCCAAAAAAATCACCTCAAGATTATTCTGAGTTGGGCATATGGTATTGTGCTGCAGAATTAGATGCAGCAGAAGGTGAAAAGATACATAATTGGCCAGACCTTTCATCAAATAAAAACCATGCAATCTTCATAGATAAAAATAATGTAAAACCACCTGAATTAACCTTTGAGAGCTTCAACGGACTTCCAAGTTTAAAGTTTCGGGGAAGGGGCCAGCTGATTTCAGAAGATATTATTACAAATATTGACTCCTCTTTTACTTTTTTTATTGTTTGCAAGCTCCACTCTCAAATTGGAGATTATTCACGTATTTTAGGGCCTTACAGCAAAGATGGAGTGGGAATCAATGACCTTTTCTTGGCCAGTGAACTCAATGACGGAAATTTGGGAATTTATCAAAAAGAAAATCGATCCACCGGAAAGTCACTACCCGAAGGTGAGCACCTACTGACATTTGAATTAAATGAAAATGGACAGGGGAGAGTTTGGCGTAACGGTAGGCCCTTTGGCGATGCTTTTTCTTATCAAGCAACTCCATTGCTACATATTGTCATTAGTGGACTTAATTTCAAAGAGCGCGCAGCGCAATTTTTTCAGGGTGACCTCGCAGAGATTATTGTTTATAAACGTACTCTAGACGAAGTTGAGCTAAAAGAACTTAATTCTCAACTCATGGAACGATGGCGACTCTAATTGCTTATCTTTCAGTTTTAAACAGGGGTAAATGCTTTGGAAGAACAAAATTCACAAGAGACTTTTTTATCGAGAGTCTTTAGAAAGAAAAAATCTAGTAATACACATAAAAAATATTCAAAAGAGTGGTTCAAAAAAGAATTGATTTCTTTTGCTGTAATCGGATTTGTTGTCTTTGCTTTTAGATCTACTTTTTTTGAACCATTTAGAATCCCAACAGGTTCAATGATCCCCACGTTGCTCATCGGAGACTTTGTCCTCGTTAATAAATTTATCTATGGTTTTAAAGTTCCTTATTCAGATATGTTTGGTAATCCTATCTATATCACAGGGCCCTATGAACCAAAAAGAGGGGATATTATAGTTTTTAAATATCCACAAAATCCATCTTTAAACTATATCAAAAGGCTTATTGGAGTTCCTGGAGACGAAATTGAAATCGATGGTAGACAAATTTTCGTCAATGGAGAGCTCATTGAAATGAGAAAAATTGGAGAAATTCCTGAGCGCAAAGATATGGTTGAAAAATTTAAAAGGCGCGATTTTGAGTATTTTTTAGCAAGAACTGGCAATAAAGAGCATAATATTATTTTTGAACCAAATGGAAGTAGTCGTCTTTACAGTGAAAAATTCAGAGTGCCACCTGGAAAATATTTTGTGATGGGTGATAATAGAGACAACTCTGCTGATTCAAGATCATGGGGATTTGTCCCATTTGAAAATATAAAGGGACGTGCACTTTTATTATGGATGTCTATGACTATTCCTGGCCTTGATCCTGAGCATGAATTTGTTTTTAGACCTGGTCGAATTGGAACTATTCTTCACAAAGAGATCGATTTAAAAAAATAAATTGTTTGTAAGATCAAAAAGATCAATATTTTGAGTAACTATTTTGTAGAATCTATTTGCATCAGTGGATTAAATCAAAGCTTTCATAAGGGAAAAAGTTACTTTTTTCCATTTTCCAAGAATCAATTTTTAAATACTTTAAATTTTCTGTTCCTTGGAAAATTGATGTAAAATTTGTTATTGGGATTTGTTTTACTAAAAAATGATTCAAATCTAAATATTCAATTGATGCAGCTTTGTAGAACAATTTATCCATATCTTTTACATTCGAAGTATCAAAGTTTAGCAAATATATTCCTCTTAGGGATAATGTTTCACTAAACATATTACTCATTGTTTGAACTTGAGAAGTATTGAAAGACTCTAAGTCCAGAAATTCAAGTTTACTAGATTTAGAGAACATTTTATCCATTCTTCTTACATTTTGAGTATTAAAATGAGTTAAGTCTAATGACTTTAGTGATTTTAGTCCTGAAAACATTCCGGTCATACTATTAACATTTGAAGTGTCAAAAGAAGAAACATTAAGTTCACTCAGAGATTCCATAGAATTGAACATATCATACATAGATGATACTTCTGATGTGTCAAATGTCGATAAATCCAAACTCACTAGTTTTAAATTCCCAATGAACATTCCTGCCATAGTTGTTACTTTCTCAGTATTAAAGGAAGAGAAGTTTGCAAATTCTAAAGACTTAGCGTTTTTGAACATTTCTCGCATTGATCCAACTTGATCTGTGCATCCGCCCTTAAATGATTTTAAATTGTGAGCTTCCTGAAATGCTTGTTCTAAACTCACGTAACCTAAATCGCCCAAGTTTACAACTTCAATAAGATTTTTAATCGATAAGTTATTAACAGGATTAAAAAGTGCTCCTACTTTTCCTGTGACAGTGACCTTATAGATACCAGGATTTCTATATACATGACTTTTATTTCCGTACATTCCATATTCTTTTACTTCTTCTACCTTTCCATCTCCCCAATCTACTATAAAATCATAACTTTTTATACTTCCTGGAGATAATGGTAATTCAATCTGTTCTCCTGGATATAAAATTGACCACTTGGACACAAAAGGTTTTTCTGAATGTAAACAAAATGGTCTCTCGTAAAGAGCTTCATTTTGTTTAATGGTAGTATCTGTGTTTTTATCTAAGAAATAATCATTTTCATCTGCTTTATTTTGAGGTGGGGTCTCTGAAATATTTGTAGTTGTATCACTTTTACTCAAAATATTTTTTGAAAAAAATTCATTATTCTTACAACTGGTTATAGATAAAAACAAGACTGAGTAAAAAACGATTATTAATTGTGATTTGTTTTTGAAATACATAATTCGGCCCGTGTCTCAATTTAATCATTCATACAAGAGTACATGTTAGAAATCATTGATAATCCTGCAATTTGTTCATTGCTCATTTCGATATTTTGGCATTGAGAAATTAATAGATTTCTGAATTCATCATTTGAAAACAATGAAGAGTTTCCGACTTTAAAGTGCGCATTCTGAGAGTTCTCAATATAAATACGTTTTCCATTTTCAAAATTAAAAATAATCCAATAATATTGATTATCAATTAACAGAGTTTGAAAATAATTTAAATCTCCTAAATGTGCAAAATGGATAATATTCTTTACATTTAATTGTTGTGTTTGAGGAGTAATGTAAATATTGTTTATCGAAAAATTTGATTTTATATAAACTGTATCTTCACCATTTTCTACTCCTCCAAAATAAAAATGTTCAAGACTAAACGAAGAATCAATGCAATATAAATCGTCTAATTCTGAACTCTGATTTGGGTCAAGAGAATTCTGGCAATTATAGTGATTTTCTAAGTTGGTTTCTCCTACAAGAAAAGAAACAATTTCATTTTTTGAACTATTCTTCACATCGTCAGTGGACAAGTTATTTATTGACTGTGTATTCATTTTTTCTTTTATAGTTTCTCCACAGCTACTAACTGAGAGTAGTAAAATAATTGATGTCCAAAGTTTAAGATATTTTCTTTTCAACATTCGAAAATCCTTGTTGTCGTTACAAATTATTGTTTGTTCCATTCATTTTATTATTCTGGATAATATCTACAAAAAATATCTGGCCATATTTTTAAAAAACCATGAAAAATGGTGAGTTATAAAGATTTTTGTTAAATATTTGTATACCAAAAAAATGTGGCACTACTAAGGATAGTTCAATATCTGATTGATTTTATTTATTCTTGAAGTATCAAATGGAAATGTATCCGAGTTAACGAATGAAGAGTTTAATAAACCAATAGTTAGTCGAAAGAAAACTTATAAAGTGCTAGAATATATTCATACTCTATTTTCAACTTATATCAAATTTAATAGCACTCAATTTTCCGCTTTATTATTTTTCTATTGTCCAGCTATCAATTCAAAGTTGTACTTTAATATTTCTCCTAGGGTCCCTCCTATTATCTGATTACAAATTTATCAATTATTTATTTAAAATCATAATAGAGATTTTAGAAAAAATTAAATCAATTCACCATAGGAGAAACAATATGGAAAACAAAGAGAATAAAGATTTACAAAACAAAGAAGAAAAAATCATCAGTAAGTTCTTTAACAAGAATGTTTTGAAGATTATTATCTTTAGATTCAACGAGTGTATGTTTTTTTAAAGTTTTAAGAATTTCATTTTGGATTGAGTTGCTATATGATTTTATGATGTCCTCATTATAAAGACAATCTAATTCAACATATGGCAATTTTACTTGCGAAATAAGTTCTTTAAAAACAAAAGCTTTGATTTCATCAATCGTCATATTCTCTCCTTATTAACAGTTTTAATTCAAATTGGAGAGATGTAAATTCAGTAAAAAAGTACTAGTGTTATAAAAACTTTTAAAAATTCTAAATTGTACAGGAAGAGAGAGAATCCTCCAGAGAAAACTAATTTAACGATCGATCTAGAGTAATGATAATAGAAAAAAGTTTTAATCTATATTCGTTCTTAAGGACTTGTGGCCCTAAATGAAAGGTAGGTTTAAATAATTCAAAATTCAAAAAGTAGAAGGCAAATGATTTATGGATATATATCATTTCAAACTTAAAGAAAAAGAAATTATTCTAACAAATTAGAATAGATATAGATTTTAAAACGCATAGTCACTTTATTATTTGTTTAAACTATGAATTTATCAATCTATGATTTAGAAATAGTATTCTTTTCATTGTTGTATATTTCTCCCTGTATTAAAAACTGCCCAAAATAGTTTTAAACAAAACTTCAATGATTTGAGGTTATATATTCCTAAAAATAATCAAGCTAATTCTGCGTATCTTTTTATCTCTCTCAATTTACAGAGCAAATTTCAAAATCTGGGTTTCAACGGTCAAGTTTAGAAATAGATCAGAACTTAGAAGTCAATCTGCTTGATACACCTAAATTATTAGAAATAAATGAATCAAAATCAAAGACTAAAAAATGGTGGATTTCACTGAAAGTACTTTGTTGCGAAAAAAATAATCGCTAAATTTTGTTTTCTATTTTCATCTCATTGAAATTCTATTTATAGAAACAATCGAACCTCGCGTGTTTTAAAAAAATATACTTAAATTGACTTTTCAAATCTTAAATAATGTTATTTGATCTATATGTCTATTCAGTTAAAAAGTGAGTGAAAAATGAAAATTTTTAGTATTTCGAAAAGTGAACAATTTGGTCAAATGTTAAAGAAGGTCTTAAAAGGGAAATATCAAGTAGAATCACTAGAAAATGAAGCAGGATTGTTTGAACATGATTATGATAAATGTATGTTAGTCATTGATATCGATACTCTTCAAGATCATGGTTTCACTCTCGCCGCAAAACTGTCTGCGATTCCAGATCGGAAAGCTCTCATTGTTGGTATTACAACTTTTGAAGTAGATTCTGTTGATGCTAAATTTGACTTTTTCTTCAGTTCTTTGAATTCCATCGATGAAAACTTAGATTTAATTTTGGAAAGATATGAACAAATTTAAGAGTATAGTTAATATTGAATTCTGGAAAATTAGTTTAGCAGTTATCCTCATCGGACTAGGGTCTGGATATTTTTCATACTTTCTTCATAAAATTGTCTTTTTGACGACTAATTTGATTGGAACAAATGATACATTCACAATAAAGACACTCTTTTTTTCGATTTCTTTTGCACTTTTATCTTACCTTTTAACAAAAAAAATATTTAAAGATACAAACGGCTCAGGTATTCCACAAGTGAAGCTCAGTCTCGTTGCTTATAAAGGTGAAATGCAAAAAAGAATGCCTGTCGGAAAATTTATAACGTCATTTTTAACTCTTTGTACGGGACTATCATTCGGGAAAGAAGGACCGCTTGTAACAATATCTGCTGCTTGGGGACACCTCGTTTCTCATGTCTTAAAATTAAATCGGCAAATTACAAAAGTCTTAGTTTCGTCTGGTGCTACTGCTGGTCTTGCTGCTGCTTTCAATACTCCTATCGCAGCTGTCGTCTTCACCGTCGAAGAAATCTTAGGAGAACTTAATACCAAGTATCTTGGACCGATTATTGTGACATCTGTGATTGCTTCAGTATGTTCATATAAATTATCTGGTGGACATGGAACTTTTTCCAATCTTAATTATGGTTTCCATGTAGAGTGGCACCTCATTTTTTATTTAATCTTAGGTCTTTTTATGTCTTTTATTGGCCTATTTTTTACTAAATTTATTCTCTTATCGAAAGAAATTAGAAAAAGATATTTTCAAAAATATGACTTTGTGTTTGTGGTCTTTGCCATTGCTTTGGCGGGAATCGCTTCTCTTTATAGCAAAGAAGTTCTAGGCGATGGTATTAATAGTATTAATAATATTTTACAGGGAACAAATATCGATTCACTTAAATATATTCTTTTGCTTTTTATTATCAAGTTTTTTTTAACGACAAGTTCATATAGTACAGGTTTAAGTGGTGGTCTATTTATGCCCGTTCTTTTTTTAGGAGCATTAGGTGGTGGTGCATTTGCAATTGCTTTGAGCAAAATTGGAGTTGAAAATGTAGACGTTGGAGCTTTTGCATTACTAGGGATGACTTCTTTGTTGGTTGCTGTTATTAGAACTCCATTTACTGCGTTTGTCATGCTTTTCGAAATGACAAGGGATTACGAACTCATCCTTCCTTTGATGACTTCAAGTGTAACCGCATATTTTATCTCAAGTTTTATTCATCCAGAATCTGTGTATGAATCAGTTGCTGAATATGAAGGCGTTCATTTGCCAACTCATGATGATAAAGAATGTTTGAATGAGATGAGCGTCGAAGAGTGTATGGTTAAAAAGGTTGTAAGTTTAGAATCTAGTCTCAAATTAAGCGAGAGCATAGATATTGTAAGTCAATATGATTTTGGGGGATATCCAGTTGTAAATAAGGGTATACTCCTAGGAATAATAAATAAGAGTGATCTTCTAGATAAAAAAGAAAGCGGAGAAGATTGCAACATTATTGAACTCTTAAAATATTCAACTATTTCAATATATCCTGATCAAAGTTTATTAGTTGCTATGGATAGAATGAAGAGATTTGAAATCGGAAGATTACCTGTTGTGAGCAGATTTAACGATAGAAAGCTGTTGGGCGTGATTACTCCGAAAGATATCGTCAATTATCTGGGGATTCAGAAAAAAGTAGAGTAGTTTCTCTTAAAAGAGTCCCATAGATCTGGCCTGCTCCATCAGTTTTTGCCTTTCCTCATCACTCATTTGGGAAACTTGTTCTTGAATTTTTCTGAGCTCTTCAGGATCCATCTTGTTCATCATTTCTTGAACTTTTTGCAATCCCTCTGGCCCAAAACCTTTTAGGGCAGATCTAAAAATGATTTTCTCAGAAGTTTTTTCGTGCTCTATTCCTTCAGCTTTGAACTCACTCAGTATATTGTTTAGATTTTCATTTCTTTCATCCGCAATTTCGTACATTTTCTCCAGTGGAAGTGAAACACTTTTTAATGGAAAACCATTCATTTGAATATTTTTTAAAATTTGTTCCTTTAAACTCATATTCTCTCCCTTCTGTCCAAAAATTGGACAAGACTATCAGCTAAAAGGGAAAGTGCCTACATTTTAATAAAAGCTAAATAAGTTATGATTATTTTGAATAGAATGAATCCTATGCTGCGTTGCTTTTCTTTGGATTTGGAAAATCTAAAATTTCATCAGAATTAAAACGTTTCTGACACTCACTGACGCTTTTTTTAACAATTCCACCCCTAAAAGCTTCATCAATTTTTAACCATCTTTCCTTTAACTCTGCAGAAGCTCCGGCCTCATCTATTGACTCCGCAAGTATTTTGGCCCTTAAGTTGAAAAGTTCATCAGAAATCATCATATGCTTATGAGCTGGAATTGGCAGTTTTCCACAATAAATATTTCCTCCACCTAAGGCCCCTGTCATAAAATCCACCTGTTGGGCCTCAATACTTTCTTGCTTGATCCCCACAAAATATTGCGACAACCATTCATGTGCAAACAACTTATCATAAAGTATTTTACTAATTTTTTGTAACATTGGTTTTCCACCAAGTCGCTCAAATTCTTTTAATTTTTCATCTTGATTATCATTGGCCATATTAACCTACCTTCTCGACTTCTTGAGCACCTTCTTGCATTTTTTCTGAAATATAATCAACTCTCTCAATCCATTTATTAAGAAGAGTATCAGTACAATTGTCTCCCTTGGCCATTTTGAAGGCCTCAACCATACTGTTTTTAACAAGACGATAGTGATTAGGACGTATCTGATAGGCCAAATGCCTGATGCCCAATTCATGCAGATATTTATCTAACTCAATTCTGTTATCAAGATTAGATAATATTTTCTGAATTCCCTTTTTGAGTTCTTCTTTCTGTGGCCCTAGTTCTGTATTTTTAAATAACAACTCAACAATTGGCGCCATTTCAAAAAAATTCTTGTAAAAAATATCTACAAATTGATCTAACTCTTTTTCTTCCAACATAGAATTCTCCTATAGATTCTATTCGGAAATAAAAAATAAAAAATTAAATATAATCTACAACTTCTTCAAGAGAATATCTTACTTTCGGGGCCGTAGCATATTTGTCAGAATTTGATCTAAAACCTATTGGACAAACGACGACCGATTTTAGACCTTTTTTGTCAAGACCTAAGATTTCATCGTATTTCTCCGGAGAAAAACCCTCAACTGGACAAGCATCTATGTCATTGATGGCACAAACAGTGAGCAAGTTTCCTAAAGCAAGGTAGACTTGATTTTTCATCCATGCATTTTTTCGCTCAGGACTCATTCCCTTTAGAAAATTCTTCATCATATCAGAATAACCTTTTAACTCTTGCTCATCTTGATTTCTTAACATTGCAGTCGAGTGTACAAAACGATCTACGTCTTCATCTGAAAGATCTAATGGATGGCAAAGCACAATTAAATGTGAAGCATCTGTTATTTGCGATTGGTTCCAACTTGCTGGACGTAACTTTGATCTGATTTCTTCATTTGTGATAACGAGAAATTTCCACGGCTGAAGTCCAAATGAGGAGGCCGAAAGTCTTAAGGAGTCTAATACAGTATTAAGTTGTGTATCTGTTAGTTTTTTACTCGGATCAAATACTTTAGTTGCGTAGCGCCAGTTTAGTTTTTCAATAATTAATTCACTCATGACTTCCTCCTTTAAACGAACAAATTGATTCTACTTGTTTATGCAAATAGTGTTAAGCTGAATGTTTCAGTGTTGAAAAATATTTATGTGGCCATATTTATGGTTTGTTTTTTCCTGGTTATTTATTTGTAGCGTCTTCCTCAGCTATCTTTTTTATCCACTTTTCCGATGTTATGACGATAGCGTTTGACATTTTTACAAGATTGTCTTTATTGCTCATTGATGATTTAGAAGCAATTTCTTCTACAAATTCATCATAACTGATTTGCCTCTTTGCTCCAAACCAAAACAAATTCTTAGTATTCTCAATTTTTTTTCTCAGATGCTGAGCAGCTTCTAATGCTGTATGTTCTTGAACATTTCGAATAAATACAAACTGAGATGTTTCAATTTTTTTAGAACAAAATTGATTTTTTTTCATCTGTTTGTCCATAATACTCACTTCCTGAAAGAATATTTATAAAAACTAAAATCAACGGAAGTTGTGAAAATTTGTACATAATACCCTCATAAAAAGGTGTATATGCAGTCTAAATGATAGAAATTTTTAGGACAATTAAAAAAATGCATACTTTTCTAAAATTACCGATTCATGCTATAATAAAGGTGACGCTATAAATGGATTTAAAGCGTAAATAGGATGACCTAAAGGAATGAGAACACTACTACTAGACAACTCATTTTTTCCCATTAAAGTCATTAGCTGGCAAAAAGCAATGATTTTATTACTCACTTCTCGTGCTGAAATTGTGGATGAGTATAGTGATTTTACAGTGAGATCTCCTCGGAAGCATTTTAATGTTCCTAAAATACTTAGACTTTATTCAAAACATCAAGGCCCAAAAAAGATAAAATTCAATCGTCTAAATGTATATTTAAGAGACGACTTTTCTTGTCAATATTGTACTTTAAAATTTGATTATAATGATCTGACATTTGATCATGTTCTTCCTCAAAGTAGGGGAGGTAAGACCTCTTGGATAAATATTGTAACTTGTTGCAAATTGTGTAATTTAAGAAAAGGGAACAAGACCCCTCGCGAAGCAAATATGAAACTTAAACGTCTTCCTCATGAACCTCAATGGTCTGCTAGACTTGTGATTAAAATGCTTGATGATGATCCTGAAGAGTGGTTTTATTGGCTTCCTCAGTCTACGATCGTTGCATAAATTTTTTGTGTTCTATAAGTTTTATCTCTAATTAAATAACTAATTAATTTAAAACAGGTCTAAAGTTTAGGGACGTTGTTTCGAAGGCCCGTTCTGAAAGACTGCGAATTTTATCATTGTGAGTTGTTTGAATGCTTTCGCAAACATTGATTTGCACATTGACTCTGTCACATTCACATAGGGAAATAAAATGGCCCAAAAAGTCCATATCTCCATACCAACAAACTTTGTCACGATTTTCAGGGCCAAATGTACAATTATTAATTCTTGTATAGTTTATTGCCAAAATCAAGATTGGACAATTGGAGTCAACAGCGGCCTGAAATAAAGGTCTTTTAAAAGGAAGTACTTTTTCACCATTTGAACTTGTTGCCTCGGGATAAACAGTGACATTTAGTCCATTTTCCAATGCCTGGGTGACTTCTTCAATCTCACGGTGAAGGTTTTTTCTGTTTCTTCTCTCAACATATAAACATCCCCCAAGCAATGTTAATAGACCAAGTCCTGGGGTATTTTTAATCTCTACTGATGTTACAAAGCAAGTTGGAGCAATCGATGATAAGATTAAAACATCCAAATATGAGAGATGGTTTGAGGTTATAAAATGATTTTGATTTCTTGAAAAAGTATCTATATCACCTTTTAGAGTTACTTTTATATTGAGAACTCTTAAAAGGAGTGTTGAGTAAAAACTAACTAATCTGATAAGTACTTTTCTGGCCTTAAAAGGTGTTAACCTAACGAATATATAAAAGGGTAGTGCTGAAATTATATAGAAAAAAATAATTAATAAAAATAATATGAATTTAATATTTTTTTTCATATTCAGTTTCCAAAATAACGTCTTTTAAAACTATCATTTAAATTTTTTAAGTCGAGAACTGTAAATAAATCAGTACAATTAAAATCTCGGTCCAGAGCTGGAGAATCACATACTTTTGCTCCTGCAAGTAAGTACATTCTTAGTAGTGGTGGAATCAGTTCTGGGATATTTTTGTCATCACAATATTGAGTTTTCATTTCAAAATCAGTAAATTTAAAATCTTCTAAGGTGTCGATTTTCCCTTCAATTAGATGCTTTTTTTCTCTGAGCACAGAAATAAGTTTTGCGATTTGATGATATGACATGGTTTTTATACTACTACAACCAAACAAAACATCTGCCCCACAGACTTGAGAATATCTACCAATTCCTTTCCATAGAATATCAAGTGTTTTTCCATCTCTAAAATCTTCATCTATACAAGCTCTACCCAACTCAAGTCTGATACCTTTGGTTTCTTTAAATAATTGCTCTAAATTGAATTCTGTCTCTGAGTAAAAATTGTTTGATACCACCGAACAAAGAACTCTATAAGTTCCAATAACTTTTTTAGATTTTTTATGAATTATGATAATGTGGTCACATTTTTTATCAAACTGATCAATATCTAAATTCCACGGCCTTTGTCCTGAAGTTGATTCAAGAAAGTTATTATAACGTAATCTAAATACTTGGGTGAATTCTTTGAGTTTAGAAGCTGTTTTTAAAATGTAGTGAGAAGTTTCAAAGTAAACAGGAAAAGATGGCCGATAAATTGAAAATCTTCCTAGTCTTATAAAATTTGAAAGTTCATAACTCAATCTCATATTTTCATCCTTTGTGTTGATATTTTGTTTAAGATTTTTGCAAATGCCATACCTTTTCTATAGAGAGAATCAGTGTATATGAATTCTTTTTCCTGATGTAAGAAATTTCCCTCACAACCAAGTCCATCTAAGGAGAGATTATACTCATTTGATAAATAGTTTATGTCTGCCGCTCCATTTGAGTGTTCATGGGTTCTTAATTTGTATGGAGTAAACGTGTTTAGTACATCTACATATTGATTTGCAAATCGAATATTCTTGGGTTTCAAAGACATGGATGGACAATCATCTTCAATTGAATAGGAAATTTCAAAAGACTGATCTCTGTCTGAATGATATCTTTTTGAATGAGTAAGCTTTTGATGAATAATTTGAAGAAGTTTAGCTCTTGAATTCTCACAAGAAAATCGCAGGTCGAGTTTAACTTTAAGTTCACCACAAGTTATATTAAAAACATCAAACCCACCTTCAATTCTTGAAACATTTAGTGAAGCATGGTCAAAATTGAGTACAAATTTTTCTATTTCAACTAGTTTTCTTGCAAATTCATGAGCTGCGTTCAGTGCGTTTCTTCCTTTTCTTCCTGAGTGAACACTTTCACCTTTTACCGTGATGTCGTACCAAATATTTCCATTGCGAGAGCTTATGATTTGATTTTCGTCCAGAGCTGGTTCAAAACCGAAATTATAATCAGTTCCATGGCCTAGGGATTTGAAAATGTTTGAAAAACCTTTAGACCCCTGTTCTTCATTTGGAGAAGAAATAAATGAAATATTCAGATTAGGGTTTATCTGATTTGCAAAAAAAATTTTTAGTCCAATTAAAGCACAGATAAGGCCTGACTTATCATCAGCGACTCCCGCACCAAATGCCTTGTCTCCTTTGATTTTAAATCGTGTTTTTTCAGTTAGTGGAAGTACACAATCAGCATGGCCCATTATGGTTATGTGTGGTGAAAAAATATTGTTATAATACCTGGCCACAAGTAAATCGCCACTCTTAAATACAGGGTTTTTTTCAAAAGAGATTTTAAAACCAAGATCAAGCAGATCATTGGCAATTTCATTTTGAATAGAATTGACTCCGGAAATATCATTTGTACTTGAGGAAATTCCTACAAGCTGTGAGAGTCTGTTGATGCCCCAATCGTAAAGGTCATATTGATAAACTGATAAATTGCCAAGATCGTTTGGACAAAGAATTTGTTGGGTTATCACAAAAACCTCGGTTTTTAATATTACCCAAAATAGATATCAAATTAAGTGTTAATTTCGTGTTAGGATTTAGCTAGATTTATATTTAATCCAGCTTAAGATTTCTTGAGCACTCCACTTTGGATCTTCAAGCGGAAGATCATGTCCTGCATTAGGGTGAGATATACAATGCGCATTGAAATGTTTTGAAAGCTCAAAACTGCATTGGGGGTTAACCATTTTATCTTGAAGTGAACATAAGATAAGAAGCGGGATATTCATTTTTTTAGGTAACCTAAACATTGCTGCTGCGGCCAATTGTCTAAGTACATTTTCAATTTTGAGCGGATGTTCATCTAAATAACGAGCATGTCTTTTGGCAATTTCTTTTTTCCCCTTGGTACTATTGATAACTAGGTCAAGGACGGTGGATTCTCTGTCAAGGTTTGTTTTTTTTGTAGCGACTTCTAGAAGTTTTGCAATTCCAAATGGTCTAAGCCGATGAAGTAATGGGGAGAGGTTTCCACTTGAACTATTTATAACAGTTAATGACTTAAAATCATTTTTATATTTGTTGGCCCAATAAAGACCAATCATTCCTCCTAAAGAGATGGTTATCAGATGCCAATCACCTTTATGGCCATTTTTGATCTTAAGATACTCTTTACGTAGAAACTTAACTGTTGAAGAAATCGTAAGGGGAGAATCAAGATTTGTATAAATTCCAAAACCTGGAAGGTCTATAAAGTGTACATTAACTTTTGAGTCTATTTTTTTGAGTTCTTGAGGAAAGTCTCCCCAATGTCTATATTCTCTACCAAGTCCACGAAGAAGAAGTAAATTCATTGGCCATCACCTACAATCGTTGTTTTTTGAAACCAAGCGGGATAATTTTTAGTGACCCGAAGCAAGTAATCGAGGAGTAACAAATGCCTTCTCATCGTTCTGCTATGTCTATGACGTTTCATGGGGTTAAACATACCAAGTAATGAAAAAATTTGAGAAGGATTTTTTCTTACCCAATTCCAAGATCCCATCTCAAGTGTAAAGGGAATATAGACAGAATTTTCATTTTGGGGATCATTATAGTGAAGATCAAAGAGGTGATCCCACAGATCTCCGCTTATTATATAACTGTCGGCCTGAGATTCAAATTTATAAACATGGTGAGGAATTGTTCTGTCAAGGAGTTCACTAATAACTAAAGATTCTTTTTTACGAGGAAAATCTGAAGATGTCTTCGCATAGGGATACCAAATTCTATCAACCATCCCAAAACCAGAATGGACATCTAGACTAATTGAAGCAGGAGAGTTAAAGAGGTATTTAGTCACAAAATCAATGACAAGTTGAGTCTCACTTTCAATTATCCCTTTTTCTCCGCGATACCATGGAATCAAATTACTAATTCTATGCCCTGAAATAAACGGAGTTCCTTCATCAATCGAATCCACAGGGGAGTTTCTCATAATGTCTACTCCATTTGGATTGCTACGTTGATAAGTGGCCATTCCTGCAGGATTAATTAAGGGGATACTAACAAAACGAAAATTTTTAAAGAAATTTCTTAGTTCCATATCCCAAGTTAATTGTTGAAAGAGGGAAGTTAAATAATTAATAACAACATGTGTACCAACTCTTTCAAGCCCGTGAACCCCTCCAAAAAGTCCAAATGTAGGAACACATTTGTCTTTTGGGCCTATAACAAAGGAAACAATAGGGTAGTCGCGTTTTTTGTGCTTAATAATTCCTAAATTATCTGTACTGATAAGATCATTTTGAAAACTTTTGAGTTCGAGAATCTTTTTTAACTCTGGCAGATTATGCATAGTTTAGTTTTTAAAAAATTTCATTTCGTGTCTTACAATTTCACCTTCAACTAAGTATATCAGATCTTCTGCAATATTTGTTGCATAATCTGAAATTCTTTCTAAATGTTTAGAACATGATAAATGTTGAGAATACAACTGTACATCGTTAGGATTTTGTTTGATTAATTCATAGTGGGCCTGATGCATATTTCGATTGATCTCATCAACTACTTCATCCATTTCACATACTTCTTTGGCCAAGGCCACATTTTGGTTAAGAACAGAGTTAATTGATTTTCGAAGCATATTTAATGTTATATCTGACATTTCTTTATAATCAATTGATGTAACCTTGAAGTTGTTTGACGAAATAAATTTTGCTCTTTGAGCAATGTTGGCCGTAAGATCACCAATTCTTTCTAAATCATTATTTACTTTTAACACTGTTATGACAAATCTTAAATCAATCGCTACTGGTTGATGGAGTGCCAATATTTTTAAACATTCCTCTTCAATTGTAACTTCAGCTGCATTGACTTTCTGGTCAGTATCGATAACTTTTTTGGCCTTCTCAATACTACCTTCAGCGAGAGATTCTATAGATAAGATAAAATTATCTTCAATAATTTTCATAAGTTCTTGTAATTGCCATCTAAGCTTATCAATCGCTTTTTCTAAATGTACTGCCATTGTCTTGCCTTTTTACCCAAATCTACCAGTAATATAGTCCTCTGTCTGTTTATTGGATGGGTTTGTGAATATTTTTTTTGTTTCATTAAACTCAACCAGTTCCCCATTATAGAAAAAAGCAGTTTGGTCTGATATTCTTGCGGCCTGTTGCATATTATGAGTGACAGTAATTATAGTATAGTCCTGGGCCAATTCAGTCATAAGATCCTCTATTTTTAATGTTGAAATAGGATCTAAGGCCGAACAAGGTTCATCCATTAATATAACTTCTGGTCTCATTGCAATTGCTCTTGCTATACAGAGTCTTTGTTGTTGGCCCCCGGAGAGAGCTGTGGCCATATCATCTAGCCTATCTTTGACATCATCCCACAGTGCGGCCTTTTTTAAAGAAGTTTCAACTAACTCGTTGTAATCTCCCTTGAATCCATGAATTGAAGGGCCCCAAGTGATATTTTTTCGAATTGATTTTGGAAATGGGTTTGGCCTTTGAAAAACCATTCCAATCTGTTTTCTCAGTTCAGCTGGATCGACTTTTCTATGGTAAATATTTTTGTTTTTAAAACGTATTTTACCATCTACTTTCATTATATCTATGAAATCATTCATTCTGTTAAGGGTTCTAAGCAGTGTACTTTTTCCACAACCTGATGGGCCAATAATAGCGGTAACTTTTTTTTCTTCAAACTTAAGATTCACATTTTTTACTGCACATTTAAGTCCATAAAAAATTGAGAGATTTTGGGTTTCAATGATCGGATCGGTTTTCGTATTCATAGTTTAACCTACTATAGTTTTTTACTAGTTTTATGGCGAATAAGAACTGCCGCTAAGTTCATCGTAAACATAAAAATAAGAAGTACAATAATCCCAGCAGCACTTAGATAATGAAATTCAACTTTTGGCCTAGATGTCCAGTTAAAAATCTGGATTGGAAGAGTTGTAAATTCGTCATAAATATTTTCAGGAACAAAAGCGACATAACTGAGTGCTCCTACTATGATGAGTGGTGCAGTCTCTCCAATAGCTCTTGAAAGCGAGAGAATTACTCCAGTCATTATACCAGGGAGTGCATTTGGTAAAACATGACCAAATATAACTTGCCACTTTCTAGCTCCTAGAGCATAGGCCGCCATACGTAAAGACTTAGGTACGGATTTGATTGCTCCACGGGAACTAATAATGATGATAGGGAGAATAAGTAAAGAAAGTGTTAGTCCTCCACTTAGAACACTACGTCCAAAACCCAAAGTGTGGACAAAGATTGCAAGTCCCAATAGCCCATAAACAATAGAGGGAACTCCTGCAAGATTTGAAATATTAAGATCAATAAAGCGAGAAAAACGCCCTTTACCTCCATATTCCTCTAAATAGAGTGCAGAAGCTATTCCAACAGGTATTGCAAAGGCCGCAGTTACGCCCATAAGCCAAAAACTCCCTACAAGAGCTGTTTTAATTCCAGCTTTATGTGGAAATCTTGAGGGTAAGGCAGTAAGAAATTCTGTATTCAGCCAATCGTAACCTTCCTGAACAATTTTATAAATAAGAAAGGACAAGATCAGTACAACAAACCAACTAAACACAATACATAAAAGTTTGAAAAATTTCTCAAATATTCTACGAGATTTTAAAGTTCTAGTTGAATTCATTCCATCACCAATTGATAACGTTGATAAATTTTTCGACCAATGTAATTCATAAATAAAGTCATGATAAAAAGTAATGAACCTACGGCAAATGATGTTTGATACTCAATTCCTCCGGCCGGTATATCTCCAAGTGAAACTTGGACAATGTAGGCCGTCATTGTTTGTATACTCTCTAGAGGATTTATTGTTAGCTTCGCCGTTGCTCCTGCTGCGAGTGTAACGGCCATGGTTTCTCCAATTGCACGTGATAATGCAAGTATAAACGCAGCGATTACTCTTGGAAGGGCTGCGGGAATTAGGATAGATCTAATAATTTCAAATGATGTGGCGCCAAGAGCATGGCCACCTTCTTTAAGTCCTTTTGGAATAGAAGCAAATGCATCATCACAAAGCGAAGAAACCATGGGCAGAGTCATTATTCCAACTACGATTGCACCGGAAAGTGCGTTAAAAACTTCTGTTTGAGGTATAATCATTTTTAAAAGCGGAGTAATGACAGTTAACGCAAAATATCCATAAACAACAGTGGGAATACCGGCCAAGATTTCTAAAATTGGTTTTAAAATATTCCTCACTCTTAAGGTTGCATATTCGCTTAAATAGATGGCCGAAAATAAACCGAGTGGTATCGATATTAACCCCGATCCAATTGTGATGAGAAGCGTTCCGCAAACTAACGGAAGAACTCCAAATGATTTTGGCTCGAGAAGTGGTTCCCATTTTGTACCAAATAAAAAATCACTTATAGGTACATGTGAAAAAAAAGCAAAAGACTCTTTACTTAAAACAAAAATAATCCCGAAGGTTGTAATGATTGAAATTGAAGCACATAGACCAAGTGTTAAAAAGACAACGTGGTCAATTCCATATTTTCTGAGGTAATTTTTGAAATTTAAGATAGATTTTGAGTTCTCACTAAACCAGTTTTCTTCCAATATAGATTTTTTCTTTTTCATTAAGCGATACATAGTTACTTAATTTTACTTAAACTAAGGATATAATCATTACTAGGTAAAGGTACATAACCAACGTCTTTAACAATTGAGGTTGCATTTTTCAAATAAAAATTAACATATTCCTTAACTTCAGCGCGAGTTAGAGATAATTTGTTGACGTAAATGAAAATTGGTCGTGAAAGTGGAAAATACTTTCCACTATTAATTGTTTCAATCGAAGGGACAACCACTCCGTTTTTACTCTTAATTGGTACGGCCTTAATATTTTTCTTATTTTCATTGTAGTAAGAAAATCCAAAATAACCCAATGAGAATTTATCACCAACAACACCATTCACTAAAACATTATCATCTTCGGACATTTGGAAATCTGATCGACTCCTTCTTGCTTGTCCATTTATTTCTTCTGTAAAGTAATCAAAGGTACCAGAATCTGTACCAGGCCCGTAAAGCTTTATTGGTTTGTCTGGCCATGTTTTTCTTACATCTTTCCAGGTTTTAACTTGGCTATCTTTATCCCAAATTTTTTTCAATTCTTCTGTCGTTAAAAAGTCGACAAAATCATTGTCCTTATTCATGACTACTGTTATTCCATCATATGCAACCGGAATTTCCATATATTCAATCTTGTTCTCTTTGGCCAAACCAACCTCTGTGATTTTAATTGGTCTTGAAGCATTGTTAATATCTGTCTCACCCTTTAGGAACTTTTTAAATCCTCCACCTGTTCCAGAGACTCCAATATTGACTTTTACTCTTGGTTGCACCGATCTAAACTCTTCTGCGATGGCCTCTGTAATTGGAAAAACTGTTGATGATCCATCAATAGATACCTTTCCTCTGAGTTGGGCAATTGCGAACGTATTTTGCATGATCAACAGTAGGAAAGTTAGAGATGATAAGGAAGTCTTCATTCTTGTCTCCTGTTAGGTTCCTAAAAAACTAGCGTCCATAAGAAAATAAAGAAATTGAATTGATTTGATAAGGGAAAACTTGAGTTTTTTTTATGAGAATGATCAGTTTTCATTCAGGGCCAACAGGTTGATATCACGTGGGTTACATTCAGTGAAATTCTTGGGAAATTGGTTAACAAGTTCTTCCCTAGAGACCTTTTGTTATTCTTAACAAGATCCTAACATATAAAATGATGACTTTTAATGTAATATAAATTTGATTTTTTATTTGATGATTTACGACATCAGACTGTTACTTTGCTACTTTTTGGGAGAAAAATATGATTCGCGGACTACTCTTCACTGACTATCAACTGTGGCTTTCCTTTAAAGATATAAATTCACAAATAGATCTTCGTTTTCAAGATCTTGGGCAGATAGATTTTCTGAATTCTCAACTATTTCAAGATATTGATTTCTGTTTTTTTGTAGTTGATGAAAATTCATATAACACAAGGCAAATAGTTGAAAAATTTAAGGCATTTTCATACACCGAAAATATACTTATTTTTATTATTGATAAAAACTTCTCTAATCGCAGATATGTTGATCTTTTAAATTTAGGAGTCGATGATGTGTTTCCTTATATTTCAAATCAACTTGGTACTTTTGAAGATGACCTCAGGGCCATTAGCTTAAGAATTATGGCATTTCAAAATGCTTTAAAACGAAGAGGCGATAAAAATTTGAATATTCAACAAGTTTATACATTTGGAGAATTTAAACTTGATTTGTCTGAAAATATTGTTTGGATTAATAATATTGAAACAGATCTTACCTTTGCTGAATTTAAAATACTCTACTCCTTACTTGCAAATCCTGGAAAAGTTTTAAGTAGAGAAAAGATTTTAGAGCAAATTCAAAATAAAAAGTCGAATGTCACAAAAAGAATTGTCGACACTCATATTGTAGAGCTAAGGAAGAAGCTAGGAGATCATTCAAAAAATATCAAAACAATTCGCGGACTTGGATACAAATATACTGCTTAGATATTATCGTAGTGGAGTAGAATAGTCCATTAAACGAGGCCTATTCCATTTGTGAGTGTTTCTATGGCCTTTTTATCTTCAACCTTAATATGATTAACTAACCAATCTTTCAAAAACTCAAAAAGTTCGGTTTGGATTGATTCATGTTGTTTTCTTTTTTGTAGAAAAAAATCTAACGTTTTTTCAAAAGAGCGATGCTTAAGCTTATGTTTATCAATATCAATATGGTTAATTTGATTGAGTATCTTCTCTTCAGTTGAAAAATGAAATTTTGCATAATATTTCAATTCATTTATAACTACTTCAATTAACTCTTCTTTAAAATCGTCTTTTTCTTGAATTTCATAAAGATCATTTATGAGACCTACCAAACGTTTGTGTTGGTAGTCAATAACTTGACTGCCTGTTACAAGTTCATCGTTCCATTCAACATATGGCATACAGACTCCTTTTTCTTAACAGTTCTTAAGGTTGAGAGTATTTTTGCGTAATGATCAACCTTGCTTGATATCATTGTAACTTGTAAACTTAATCTATTAAATTAATTTAAAGCTTGAGGAGACAGAATGTCTATTGAAAAGAAAGTACTTCTTGATGGAAATGAGGCCGCTGCCTATATTGCATATAAACTGAGTGAAGTTTGTGCCATCTATCCTATCACTCCTTCATCCAGCATGGGGGAATGGGCCGATACGTGGAGTGCACAAGATAAAAAAAATATTTGGGGAACAACTCCAAAAGTAGTTGAAATGCAATCTGAGGCCGGAGCGGCCGGAGCTGTACATGGATCATTGCAAGCAGGATCTTTAACCACAACGTTCACAGCATCTCAGGGTCTTCTTTTGATGATTCCTAATATGTATAAAATCGCTGGAGAACTTACACCTGCAGTCTTTCATATTGCTGCCAGGTCAATTGCCTCTCAAGCTTTATCAATTTTTGGTGAGCATAGTGATGTGATGGCCGCTAGACACACTGGCTTTGCAATGCTTTGTTCAAATTCCGTACAAGAGGCCATGGATCTATCCCTTATTTCTCATATTGCTACATTAAAATCGCGAATTCCGTTTATGCATTTTTTCGATGGCTTTAGAACATCTCATGAAGTTTCTAAAATTTCTCAAATTGAAGACGATGTTATCTTAAATATGTTGGACCCTATGGATGTTCTGGCCTTTAGACAAAGAGCACTAACTCCTGATAAACCTGTTATTAGGGGAACTGCTCAAAATCCTGATGTATTTTTTCAATCCAGAGAGGCGTCAAATTCATTCTACTTAAAAACTCCAGCAATTGTTGAAGAAATTATGAAAGAATTTAAAGCATTGACTGGTAGAGAATACCAATTATTTGATTATTATGGGCATCCCGAAGCGGATAGAATTATTATTATTATGGGTTCGGGTAGTGAGGCCGTAAGCGAGACAATTGATTACTTATTATCAAAAGGTGAAAAAGTTGGTGTATTAAAAGTAAGATTATACAGACCTTTTTCTGTTGAACACTTTTTGAAGGCCATTCCTAAAACGCTCACTCATATTGCAGTTTTAGATAGAACGAAAGAACCTGGATCTACTGGTGAGCCTTTATATTTAGATATCGTTGCGAGTATTAGCGAATCTTTTCAAAATGGAAATACTCAATTTAAAAAATTCCCCAAAATTATTGGAGGAAGATATGGTTTATCATCCAAAGAATTTACACCTGGCATGATAAAAGCGATCTATGATGAGATGAAAAGTGATAATCCCAAAAATCATTTTACCATTGGTATAAATGATGATGTTACTTTTACTAGCTTAGAATATGATCATCATTTTTCCATTGAATCTAAAGAGGTATTCAGAGGAATCTTTTGGGGGTTAGGTTCTGATGGAACTGTGAGTGCTAATAAAAATTCAATCAAAATAATCGGTGAAGAGACTCATAACTACGCTCAAGGTTACTTTGTCTATGATTCTAAAAAGTCGGGTTCAACAACAACTTCATATTTGCGTTTTGGGAGTAAACCAATTCGCTCATCATATCTCATCGATAAAGCAAACTTTGTAGCTTGTCATCAGTTTCAATTCTTAGAGAAAATTAATGTACTTGAAAAGGCCGATGAGAATGCAATCTTTTTATTGAATGCTCCCTATTCAAAAGACGAAGTTTGGGATCATCTCCCTAAAGAGATCCAACAAACAATAATTGATAAAAAGCTAAGATTTTTTATTATTGATGCAATTGAAGTTGCAAAAAAAACAGGTATGGGCCGAAGGGTAAATACCATCATGCAAACTGCTTTTTTTGCGATTTCAGGAATTCTTCCACAAGAAGAATCTATTTTGAAAATTAAAAAAAGCATTCAAAAAACCTTTAGTAAAAAAGGGGATAAGGTCGTTGAACAAAACTACTTGGCCGTTGATCAGACGGTAGAAAACATTTTTGAAGTGAATGTTCCAAGCAAAGTTTCAAGTAAACTAGAAACTCCTGATGTCGTATCTGTATTGGCCCCTGACTTTGTAAAAAATGTCTCGGCCGTTATGCTCGCAGGAAAGGGAGATTCTCTTCCTGTTAGTCAACTTCCCTGTGACGGAACTTACCCTACAGGAACTACTAAATGGGAAAAAAGAAACATCGCAAGTGAAATACCTGTGTGGGATCCAAATTCTTGTATTCAATGTGGGAAATGCGCCATGATTTGTCCGCACGCTGTTGTTAGGATTAAAGTCTATGAAGAAAGTATTTTAGAAAAAGCTCCTACTTCTTTTAGATCTACAAAAGTAAAGGGGAGTGAATTTCCTGAGAAAACAAATTATACTATCCAAGTTGCACCAGAGGATTGTACAGGGTGTGAACTTTGTGTTGAAATTTGCCCGGCAAAAAATAAAGAAGACACGAGCTTAAAAGCAATCAATATGACTCCACAATTGCCCATAAAAGAACAAGAAAAAGAAAATTGGGATTTCTTCAGTCAAATTCCAAATTTTGATAGAAATCTAGTTAAAAAGAACACAATTAAAGGTTCCCAATTACTGGAACCTCTCTTTGAATTTTCCGGAGCATGTGCTGGTTGTGGGGAAACTCCTTATATAAAAATGGTCACGCAGTTATTTGGAGATAGAATGCTCATTGCAAATGCAACAGGTTGTTCTTCTATCTATGGCGGAAACTTACCAACTACTCCCTATACAACAAACAGTGATGGACGTGGGCCTGCCTGGTCAAATTCTTTATTTGAAGATAATGCAGAATTTGGTTTAGGATTTAGACTCTCAATTGATAAAAAACAAGAACAGGCCAGAGAACTTATTTACAAGTATAGAGATGAAATTGGCCCTGAAATAGTCGATCAAACATTACGAGCAACTCAAAAAGATGAAGCAGACATTTATGAACAAAGAGAGCGAGTTGATAAAATAAGGAAATCTATCCTCTCTTCAACAATTATCGACAAAGATTATATATTAAGTCTTGTTGATTACCTGGTCAAAAAGAGTGTATGGATTTTTGGAGGCGATGGATGGGCCTATGATATTGGCTATGGTGGATTAGACCATGTTTTGGCCAGTGGAAAAAATGTTAATATTTTAGTACTAGATACAGAAGTCTATTCAAATACAGGTGGACAAATGTCCAAATCAACTCCGATGGGAGCTGTTGCAAAATTTGCTGCAAACGGCAGGCCTTTAGGGAAAAAAGATTTGGGACTTCTGGCCATGAGTTATGGCCATGTTTATGTAGGGAAAATCGCAATGGGTGCAAATGATACACACACTCTAAAAACCTTATTAGAGGCCGAAAAATATGATGGCCCATCACTCATAATAGCTTATAGCCCTTGCATTGCACATGGTTATAATATGAAATACATGGCCTCTCAACAGAAACTTGCAGTTGAATCCGGACATTGGCATTTGTATCGATATCATCCTGAAAAATCAGAAGTTGGCGAGAATCCTTTTGAGATGGATTCGAGAAGTCCTCGAAAAACTTTAAATGAATATATGAGTCAGGAGATGAGATTTAATGTCTTACATAAAATCGATCCTGAAAGAGCAAAAGAATTAACGACAAAGGCCCAACAGCAGGCAAATGATAAATTTAACCAATACAATCGATTGGCCCAAATGACATTTGGTGATAAAAAGCATGAAGAATAATAGGAGTAAATAGTGAAACTACAAACGAGTTATCTAGGTATTGAATTGCAAAACCCAATTATTGCTTCGGCATGTCCATTAACCAAGGAAATTGAAAACGTTAAGAGGATGGAAGATTCAGGTGTCGCCGCAATTGTTTTGCCCTCATTATTTGAAGAAGAAATCACTCATGATCAAGATGCCCTAGATCACTTTCTTGGTTTTACTGAAGGAGTTTCCTTTGAAGCAAATGATTTTTTTCCTGAAACAGTAGGATACAAAAATTATAAGGGAGAGGAATATCTAACTTGTATAGAACAAATCAAGTCACAAACGAAGATGCCTGTTATAGGGAGTCTTAATGGCAAAACAGTTGGTGGCTGGACAGAGTATGCAAAATTAATTGAACAAGCAGGTGCAGATGCCCTTGAGTTAAATATATATGACATTCCTACAAACCCACATCTCTCAGGTGCTGAAGTTGAACAGAACTATATTGATATTTTAACTTCAGTAAGAAGGGAAGTGAGCATACCTGTGGCCATCAAGGTATCACCTTTTTTCAGTGCATTTGCTCATATGGCCAAACGCTTTGAAAAGGCCGGGGCAAATGGTATTGTTTTATTTAATCGTTTTTTAGAACCTGACTATGACTTAGACTATTTAGAACCACATTTAAGATTGGACTATAGTACTCGTTATGAAATGAGATTACCTTTACATTGGACGGCCATATTATATGGAGAAACAACATGTTCTTTGGCCGCAACAAGAGGCATCAAAACTGGCACAGACATCATCAAAATGATCATGGCCGGGGCAGATGTTGTAATGATAGCATCTCTTTTATATCAACAGGGAATTGAGAAAATTGCCGACATTTTGTTAGACATTCAAGATTGGATGGAAATTAATGAATATGATTCTATTTCTCAAATGAAAGGGTCAATGAGTTATCGGAAAGTGAAAGATAAATCTGCCTTTGAGAGAGCAAATTACATGAAGCTTTTAAGAAGTCACGAATAAAAAAACGATGCTTTTTATTTAATATCATCCAAATCCTACAGAATGTGTTTTTGGCCTGAATTAAAATGTTCTTGTTAGGGGTATTCTTTGTTATAAAATCTCATGCGTTCGATTATCCTTTGCCTTATATTCTCATCCCTTTACGCGGCAATACCTCCAGAGTTTTGTGAAAAGAAATTACTTGAAAATCATAAAGTTTCAGTACTCAAGACGATTGGATCTCAAAAAGGTTTAAGTTTACTTATTAAGAATATATTTAATTTGAATAAAACACACGAAGTATTGGGGGTTGAAACTGGTTTTGAAGGTCAATTTTTAATTGATGTAATAAGAAATGAATTTACTCAGCAAATGTTCGACTTTCAAAAAAAGGATATTGATTATCTTCACTTCCTTTATGAAAAGTATCGTGAATTAAAATCTAAAAATTGCCTTTCTAGTAATCTTAAAGCTCTAGATGAAGAACTTAAAATTTTGATCCAACCTAATCAATTTCGTACGGACAATCAGATTGAGAAAATACTAGCTTTTCTTTATATAGAAAATAGATTTGATGAGTTTCATGACTTCTATGACTTACTGATGAGTGAGAATCATTTTGTTGATCTTTCAGAAATTAATCGACTAGCTTTAAAAGTAGGTCAAGCAGAGTTTTTCTATCATAATATTCAGGTTGGAGCACTTTCTGATTATCTACAATATAATATTGGTGATTTTTTGGTCAGAAATCCGAAAGAATTCATGAAATATTTAAAAAGTTTAGAAGAGACAGGAAAAGAAGTTAAACATTATCTTATCGGAGAAATACTTTCTCAAATGGTTATGGATAGAAACTATTACGCCCTTTTGAATTTATTTTACAGATTCAATTTTCCTGTAAATGATCTCTATCATTTTTCTCATGCTCGTGAATCAGGTTTGAATTTAAATATATTTGATAAAAATACACTTGCCGACTTTGCGTCTGCTCATATTCAATATTTGGATGAAGAAATTCAATACGCTTCAACGAAAGATCTCCCAGAAATAAAAGAATTGCTACCTATTTATGAAAGGAAAAGAGGTGAATTACAATCAATTTTAACTTTGATCCAATCTTTTAATGGACGTCGGAAAATAAATATAATTCCAACTCAAAATGAAATACAACTACTTTCCAATGAAGTTTTAGATTATGTTTTTATAAGATTTGATTATGTATTTAATTATTTAATTAGAGGAGAGAAGTGGGAATTATTATTTTCAATTCTTCGCAAACAGACAAATTGGCATAAAAATAAAAAACCTCACCCTCAAAAATTTAATTCATTTATCCTTTTTCTTAATCAACATGGAACAACAAAGGCAGCAATTGAATTGCTTAAACAGATAAATCCCTATTTTAAGTTAATAAGTTTGCCTGATATATTTTATCAAAATATTTTTCATCATGAATTAGATAAAGAAGATCTTTTAACTAGAGAATTATTTTTTGTTCATTTATTTAATGAAAAAAAATATGACGAAATTGCTTCATTCATAAACAGGGGACTCAATTTAAAAAGTCCACGAACCTTAAAAATTGTAGATCAAAGGATTAATCATCTATGGAAAGAATCAAAGGATCCTAATAAAGCTCGTATACTTAATTCCTTGGAACGTTTAAAAAGTTTACTTAAATAAATTTTCATCGTTTAGATATTGACATTATTTATAGCACTCCCATCTTATGGTTAGAGGGAGTTGTAAAAATATAACTCATGAAATTTGAAGGAGTTAAGCTATGAATAATTTTGATCAATCGGTAATGGGTGCCCTTAGTGTTGCTCAAACAACAGCTGTTGATAGAAAGCATACAGAATTAGCACCAGAACATCTTTTGTGGGGATTAATTAATACTCCGCAGACAGTTTCGAGTAAGAAGTTAAAAAAATATAAGAATTTTACAAAGTCACTTTTGGATAAGTTGCCCGAATCAACACGCTCTATAAATATGGATCAACTTAGACCGTCAAGCAAGCTTTCAGAGTGGCTAACGCGAGCTTCATCTGAAGCAATTCAGGCCGGGAGACAAGATGTAGGAGAGGCCGATTTACTAAAGTTTTTAAAGAAATTTATTCCTCAATTAGAAGTAGATTTTATGGACATTTTTAACCAAGATGAAGAAGAAAATGAAGTCCCTCATTTTCTGACTAACCTCAATCAACTTGCCGAAAGTGGAAAATTAGATCCCGTTATAGGAAGAACTAAAGAAATTAGGGCCGTAATGGAAATTCTTGGTAGAAGAGGTAAAAACAATCCTGTTCTCGTTGGACCTGCTGGAGTAGGGAAGACTGCGATCGTTGAAGGTCTGGCCGAATCAATTGTCAAAGGTAATGTTCCTGATGTTCTTCAGGGGAAAATAGTTTATTCTCTTGATATGGGTGCTCTTATGGCCGGTACGAAATATCAGGGCGAATTTGAGGAAAGAATTCAGGCCCTCTTAAAATTTATTAAGGCCAAGGCCGCTGATTCTATTCTCTTTATTGATGAAATGCATCAGCTAGTTGGTGCAGGTAAAACCAGTGGCGCTATGGATGCTGCGAATTTATTAAAACCTGCTCTGGCCAGAGGTGAGCTCAATTGTGTAGGTGCAACCACTCCGGAGGAATATCAAAAATATATTTTAGGTGACTCTGCCCTTGACCGAAGATTTAGACCTGTACCAGTTAATGAACCTTCAAAAGAAGATGCGATTGAGATTTTGATGGGTATTCGAGAAAAACTAGAAATCCACCATGGAATTAAAATTTCAGATGAGGCCATTTATAATTCGGTAATTTTATCAACCCAATATATTACAGATAAAAATCTACCTGATAAGGCGATTGACTTGGTTGATGAGGCCTGCTCAGCTATGAAACTTTCAGCTGAGGCAATGCCAGCAGATCTTGCAGAATTAGAGGCCGAAATTCGTTCGAAAAAAATATTAGCTGAGGTTGATAAGAAAGATAATCAAATCAAAAAAGATATTGAAAAATTATCAAACGAGTTTGAACTAAGGAAAAAACAATGGGAAGAAGACGTCCTAAAACTTAAAAGGGTTTCAGAACTTAAAAACCAAATTGATAAGTTGAAATTTGATCTCGAACAAGCTGAGAGAAAACAAGACTATGAAACTGCTTCGAAAATCAAGTATTCTCTACTTCCTGAAGTTCAGGCACAAGTTGAAAATACACAACACGATTGGATCTTGAAGTCTGAAGATATAGCAAAAGTTATCTCTAGACAAAGTGGAATTCCAATTGAAAAGATTTTAAAATCTGAGCAAGATAAGATTTTAAATTTAGAAAGTTATTTAAAACAAAATGTCTATGGACAAGACGAGGTCCTCCATGAAATCTCTCAAACCTTAATAACCTCTCATGCTGGATTATCAGATGAATCAAGACCACTTGGCTCTTTTATGCTTAAAGGCCCAAGTGGAGTAGGGAAAACTGAGACGGCCAAAACAATATCTACGTTTTTATTTAATACACCAAACAACCTGATCAGATTAGATATGAGTGAGTTTTCAGAACAACATTCAGTTGCTAAACTAATTGGTGCTCCAGCAGGTTATGTTGGATATGATGAAGGGGGGATACTAACCGAGGCCGTTAGAAAAAAACCATATTCCGTAATTTTATTTGATGAAATAGAAAAGGCTCACCCTAATTTTTCTGATATTCTTCTTCAGATTCTTGATGATGGAAGACTGACAGACAATAAAGGAAGAACTATTGATTTTAAAAATACAATTATTCTCCTTACTACGAATTCAAAAAATCCAGAATTTGATTTCAAACCAGAAGTTCTTGGAAGGCTTGATGCTATTTGTGAATACAAACCTTTGGATAAGAGTGTAATGAAATCACTTATTGATAAGCAGGTTAAATTACTCAATGAGAGATTAAAATCTAAGCATGTACAAATCAAACTTGATAAAAAATCTTATGAAAAATTAACAGAACTTGGTTATGACGAGCGTTATGGTGCGAGACCATTACAATCTCAATTTAATAAGCATATAATACGTCCACTTTCACACAAATTGCTTAAGGGTGAATTGTCCGAGGGGGATGTTGAAATTTCTTGGGATAATTTATAAAAAGGGTGCCAATAGGCACCTTTTTTATCTGTTTTTTAATTAAAAATAAGTAATGTTTCACAACCTTTGTTAGGGCCTTCACTTTTTAAAATGATTTCTCCTCCATTACTTTGCATGAAATTTGCACAACTATGGAGCCCGAAACCAGATCCTCTAAGTTTTGTAGAAAAGCCAAAATTAAATATTTTATTTTTTTCACTTGGTTCAATACCACAACCATTATCTTTCACTTTCAAAACACATTGATTGTGGAGAGTATCAAGTTCTGAAGTGATTTCAATCTTGAAAGAATTGAAGTTCGGATCTTTTTCCTTTCTTTCTAAAATTGCATCTACTGCATTTATATAAATATTAGATAATGTTTGAGATAAACCAATTTTTTCAATTTTAACTATTACAAGAGGATCTACATTGAGATTGACGTCAATATTATGCTTTTGAATCCGCTCTTCGTGAATCATTAAACAGTTGAGGACAATTTCTTTAAGATTTAAATCCACTTTCTGTTTATCTTTGAAATTAGCATATTTTTGTTGTGAACTTATGATGTCACTAACGTGTAAACATCTTTTTCTAACATAGTTATTGTTTTCAGTGTTATCTTTTTCAAATACTCTGTATTCCAAAAGTAATTCATTTAGCATTGATATAATTTTAGAATTTTCATTGCCTAATGAAATATTTTGTTTGTTAATGTGAGAGATTAGTTTTTCAAATAGTGAATTGTTAAACTCCAATTTCTCTCGATTTTTAGTACTTGAAATTCTTCCCATAATTGAAGTAAGTACATTCCCAATATTATGAAGCACGGAAACCGCATTCTCAGCAATTCCCTCCTTGTATGCACTTTCAATCAATTGGTCTTTCATGTCTTTTATTTTTTGCTCACGTTTTCTAATCTCAGTTAAATCTTTGATGGAGAAAATGAATTCATCATTTCCTTTATTTCGTTTCATTTTTACAATATCAATATTTACAGGTAATGTAGACTTCTCCCCAGATATGAGGAAACATTCAATTTCAATATTGGTATTATATTTTTGCGACAATATTTTTTTCATAAAGTCTTCATTTGAAGGAGTACTTATAAAATTTTGAATTCTTAAATTGATTGCTAGTTGCTTAATATTTAACATTTCATTAGCATAAGAATTTGTGAAAACTATAGTTCCATCCTCTTTTGTCACGATAACACCAATTCCAATCGTGTTAAATATTTTTGTCGTGTAATTATAGTTTTCAAATAGCTTACGCGTATGACTCTCTAGATCTTCTTCAAGTTTCAATCTTTTTGAACGTTCTAACTCAATTTGTTCCTTTAAATCTTTAATTAATTTATTTTCAAGTGAAATCATTGTTCCTCCGGAAAAATTAATTTAAAACATGTACCAACATCTATTTCCGAATACACATCTATCGTGACTCTAGAATAATCCAATATTTTTTTTACAATATGCAGGCCTAATCCTAGACCTTGTATATTGTGATGATCAGTTTCGGCCCGTTCAAATACACTGAAAATATTTTTCTGTACTTCTTCACTCATCCCAATTCCAGTGTCCTGAATATAAATAAAACTCTTTCCCTCATGCTGTCCATTGCCAAGTATGATTTCACCAGAAGGAGTGAATTTTATTGCGTTTTGGATAAGTTGATTAATACATTCCCTTATCCCATCTATAGAACTAGTTACATGAATTGAATTATCACAGTGAATTTTTAACTCTAAATCTGAATTCATTAGTGGTTTGTAATTTTTGTATAAATCTAAAATGAGATCTTTTGTATCTATAGATTGTTTTGTTTTAAAAATTTCGGATTTCTCTATGGCCATGCATTTTATTAGATCATCAATCAATGAATTCAGGTATTTTGCCGATGAATGTATATTCATTGAACATGATCTTATTTCTTCATCTAAATTCTCACCTAAGATGAGCTGATTAAAACCTAGAATCGAAGATAATGGAGTTTTTAATTCATGTGTTACTGAAGATAAAAAGCGATCTTTGATAACTTCACTGTCATATTTTTTAGATAATGAAAGTGCAAATTGTTGAATCTCTTGATTATCAAAAGGTTTTTTCAAGTAAAGAAGTTTATCTGGACGGCCGACATAATCAACTACTTCTTTAAGTGATGTATCAGAATAGGCCGTTACAATCACAATCTCAATATTGTTATCTAATTCCCTAATCTTTTTAGCTGTTTCTTGCCCGTTAATCCCGGGAGGCATTCTCATATCTATGAAAACAACTTTTACTTTATCAAAACTTTCAGAGTATTTTTTTACAATATTTACTCCTTCCTCTCCTTGTGATGCCACTAGAACTTCAAATTCTTCTTCTTTTGATGTTTCTATAATACTACTTTCTCCAAAAATCTCACTTGCCAACTTATCAAGTTTATTATTTTGCATTTGTGGCATAAAAATATTTTTATATGAACTTAAAATCTCAGGTTCATCATCTATAAATAGAATCTTATTCATTGATTTCTCCTTTTGTTGTAAATGAGCGTATTTTCTTATATTCCAATTCGGTAAGAGCAACAAACGTTGCTTTAGTTCTATAAAAAGATCCTTCTTTTTCACACTTAAAAGCACGAAGCAATAAAGGACAATGGATTGAATATTCACTTACTAAGAAATCAGATTTGAAACTAAAAATTCCTTCTAATGGAATTTCAAAATCAGACTCTATTTGAATGCTGTTTTCAGAAATATTTGAAATTTTAACTTTCAATGTCTTGTCAGGGAGTAATATTTCACCAAGAAAGTTGATGCTCAAAATACTAAAATGATCTCCATCTCTTCTATTAATAACGTTTTCAATTTTTTCATATAGCAAATTAAAATCTAAAGGCTTAATTATATAATCTATTGCTCCTGATTTTAGAGAGCTTACTATTTTGTCCTTCATACTTAAAGCAGTGAGCATAATCACTGGCACAGTATTTTCCAAACTCTTATATTTTTCCAAAAATTCTAGCCCATTCATTTCAGGCATCATTATATCTAATAAGATTAAATCAATATTTTCAATCGACTGAAAAAGTACCAACCCCTCGATTCCTGTCTTTGCGATTTCGACTTCATAATCTTTTTTCATCAGTGCTTTCGAGAGCATTAACTGAATTTGCGGATTATCTTCAATGACTAATATTTTTTTTGCCATAAATAACTCCTAATTTATTATGGCATGTCTTTGTCATTGAATTTTATGTGAAATGTCTATTTATGATGACAATTTAAGTCTAATTTTCAACTATTTAAGTCCTAATTTATAACCTTTTCCGTAAACAGTTGTAATTTTAAGCTCACTTCCATCCAAAATTTTTCTGATTACTGAAATGAGATTGTCTATACTTCTTAACGACGATGCATCTGATTCAGCATATACAACCTCTATAAGTCTCTCTCTTGAAAATACAACATAGAGATTTTTCACAAGAAAAAAAAGAAGCTTATATTGAGAATTTGTCAATTTGATTTTCTGCCCATTAATGTAAACTAAATGTTTTTTTTGATTAATCTTCAAGTTTTCAATTTCCAGAAACTCATGCTCAGTATTTGTTTGTCTTAATGTTGTTTTTACAATCGATAAAAGCTCAGAGACAGAGAAAGGCTTTTCTATATAATTAATTGCCCCAAGATTATAGCCAGTTGTCCTTGAAACTGTTCCCGTTTTTGCAGACATCAATACAACGGGTATATGTTTTGTAATTTTACTCGTTTTTATTTCAGATAAAACTTCAAAACCACTTGTGTCAGGTAATAGAATATCTAGGATAATTAAATCTGGACGTTTTTCACGAGCAAAAATAAGCCCATCTTCCGCATTGGAGGTAAAATAAAGTTTAAACAGGCCTTCGAGTGATTTTTTAATAATCCCTATCGTTAAATCACTGTCTTCAATAATTAAAATTTTTTCCATACTATTTAAGTTGTATATTCCTTGTGTACATAATTGTACCATTTTATGTTTATTTTTGTATGAATAAAAAATTTCAAAATAAATTATCTCAAAAAATGATTTTGCTCATATTCTTATCATTTACTCTTCTGAGATAATCTGTGATGATTTTTATAATGTTAACCAGGAGTTTTTTGTGAAAAATCTTTTTTTGAGTTCATTATTAGTCCTTTGTACAACAAGTGCAATGGCCTCTAATTTTATGGCCAGAATTCGTGCAGTTTCTGTACTTCCAGACACAGACGGAAGTGTAAAACAAGTTTCTGGAAGTGAAATTCAAATTAATAACGAATCTGTTCCAGAGTTAGATCTTTCTTATTTTTTCAATGAGAATTTTGCACTAGAAACTATACTTGGAACTGCAACTCATAGCGTAAGTGCAAAAAAAGTTTCAAGTACAACTGTAGATTTGGGAAGTGTCACCTTACTACCAGCGACCATTATGGCCCAATTTCATTTCAAAGGTCCTTTTTGTAAACCATATCTTGGAGTTGGTTTAAATTATACCGCCTATTTTGGAGAGCAAACTACTGGTAGTTATAAAGACATTAGTTATGATAGTAAATTGGGATACGCCCTTCAGTTTGGGGCAGACTACGAAATTTCTAAAGATTTCTTTATAAATCTAGACATAAAAAAGTATTTTATGTCAACTGATGTAACAGTTACTCCATACTCTGGTTCAAATCTTACTGCAGAAGTTGATATCAACCCGTTATTACTTGGATTTGGAATCGGGCATAGGTTCTAATAGAACTTTTTAGGTTGCTTATGGGCCAGGATGGCCAGTAAGCAACTTATAAAAATTTGTCTTCACATTTTTCCTTCAACACCACCTTGTGTCCAATATGAGTAAGCTCAGGTGAAACAAAATATTTAACTTTGTTTTGATAATTATTTGTACTGAGTCTAAACCATGTACTTAAAATATACTCAATAACCGCTTGCCCAAGTCTTCTAATTCGCATTGGAAAACGATTTGCTGGATAAATATTGGGATGAGGTAGTCTTTCATATTGAACAAATTCATAAGATATCTTTTCTTGATCAAGCCATCTAAGAAATGATTCAAATAGATCTCTCGGAGTAATGAAATCTTTAGATTTTAAATTTATTTTTAGTCCAGCTCGATTTAATAAATCATACATACTTGTTGCACAATTGTAATGGAGATGATTAAAGCTGATTTTTTCATCTCTCCATTCTTTATTGATTTGTTCAAATGCTTCTTTTATCGCGGACAATTTATCTGGTTCAATAGTACCAGTAACTCTCAATCCAATCGTTGAGCGAACATTGGCGATACCAAAATTTCCTCCAAAATCATCATGCTTGTTATTGCGCACAACATTGTAAAAAAAATTACCTTCACTTAATTCTGTAATAAGCCCAGTTTCATGACCTCTTTTTGCCTTGTAATTAAGATTGTAGACTCGATCATCAACTCTAATTCCAATATGTCCAAATGGATTAATCAATAAATTAGACAGAGTGCCCTGTCTCGTACTCATTGCATAGTTTAGATAAACCTCAAATCTCGATGGAATAGTATCTTGCAAATGTTCAAAGATTTCGTCTTGGTTTAAAACAGGTGTACCATTTTCTAAACCAGTTGAACTTATGATTGTTTCTTGTTTTTCTTTTAACCCAAAAATTTTTTTATGAAAATCTTGTGAGTTTTTAATAAACTCTAATAAACTTGTAAAATCTTGGCCATTTGAAAAATGTTTCTGTGCTTTGAGCATTGAATTTTGTACTGTCTGATTTTTTTGTATCTTTTTATATAATTTTGCGGCCTCAGTTTCATTTTCAACAACTAATGCAAACCCTTCTCTTTCAAAAAACTTTGCAGAATAATATTCTTGAGTGTTTGTATCATTTATCACAATCATTGGTCTTCCAATTGTAAAAACCTCTGCAGGAGTTGCTCCTCCAGGTTTTGCAAACACAAAATCTGCAGCTCTAATAATATTAAAAAGTTTTCTCTGATCGATGAGCTCAAAGTTAATCAACTTATGGATACTACCATGTTTTTCAAGTTCAACTCTCAATTGTTCTGTTTTAATGAATTCTTTATGGTTTTTAGCAGTAAGATTAATGATAGTTGTAGGGGTCGTGTTTCCTTTAAACAATTCCCTTGTAAAATTATGATATTTGAAGATTCCAAGTCCTCCTCCCAAAACAACTATAACTCGGTGATGAGGAGGAATACCTAGTTCATTATACTTATATTCTTCAATTTCATGATGTTCGACTTTAATATAGACATCTTTAGATATGGGCATGCCAATTGATCTCAGTTTTTTTCTTGGAACACCATGGGTCTGAAAACCTATAATTAACTCACGGGCCGGCAAAAATGTCATGTCAAAATTTTTAGCAATTAAGTGAAAATAAGTTAAGGTATCGTCGTAGTCTGCGTGTAACCAGCCCAGCTTTATATCTTTATCTATCATGTTTGACTTTTTTAACTGAGCTATGGCCGCTGCTGTACCATAGTGATTTACTAATACGACAGAGGGATTGTGTCCTCTAATGAATTCTGCCATATTCTCAAGATCAAATGGAGGAATTTCTAATTCATCAATTATTTGAGAATTTTGGTGAGAAACAACTTTTTTTTGAAAACGTACACCTCTGGCCCATCTAGTGTAGTTGGCAAATAAATTGTTGAGAACTCCCATCCGATCTATTACAGGATGTAAAAATCTTTGGGCATTAATATATTGTACTGTTGTTTGTGGGAATTCTTTTTTTAAAACCTCATCCACGGCCCTGGCCTGTGTTATATGTCCCATACCTCCACCAACTAGAAAAAACAAAATTTTTTGTGGATCCCCAGAATATGTTTTCAAGCTAAGTGAGAAGAATAAGATATATATCAAGAATCTTAACAAAACTAACTCCTTGTTATTTGTATGGATAACAAGGTGTCATTTTTTTTAAGCAATGAAAATAAAATATCTTTACGTGCAATGTGTTATTGAAATAATTTCAATTTAGTTCGATTTTTAATCCAAACTCTCTTCTGCATAATTGTAGAGGTACTTACGAAACTCGATGATATTCTCTTGGTTCATAAGATCAATGAGTTCGATGCTCTCAGGGAAAACATCATACAAAAAATATTCTAACGTATACTGAATGGTGTGCATTCCAATAAACAAATTCACAAAAAAATCCAAATCTTGTTCAAGGTAAGGCAATACTAATTCTTCAACATCATTGTGATTTTCACAGCTAGAACAACCTCCGCATACTCCTCCATTAATAACGAAATTGAGATGTTCTTGACATTGTTTTGCAATCAGCTTTTCCCTTTCATCTGTAGTGTCTGCAAATTTATCAATTAAAGGGATGGCCTTATCTTTATTTCTTTTAAGTGCCATGAAGGCCTCTTCATAAAAAGTACTTGTGAGAGATGCAAATATGCTATCTTCTAAACAACTCATAAGTAGTTCTTGATCGTTACGAGTTTCATTTTCAAGATGTTCAAGAGAATTAATTGCAAGTCTGAATGGAAATTCGTCACTATCTTCTAGTGAATTAAATATTTGAATAAAAGGAGAATAGTGTCTGTTAAGTAAGGTTTCTTTGACTCTTTTAAATGAAAACATATGTACCTCATCCGATGAGTGGTTCTGTCCTTTAGAGATTGTAGCATGGTTAAACAATGAAAATATATCTTTCTATGAAATAATATTTTCTTAATAATAACAATATGTCGATTGAAATAGTCCGGTATAAAAGTTCAATATATTCAATTTTTACTTTTTAAAAACGATAAGCTGATATGCCAATTTCAAAAGATGAACAGAAAAAAAATTATCGTGAGTTGGAGAAACTTAAAAGCCAAATGGCCAAGGAGGCCAGCAATATTAATAATGTTGCTCTAAATGTTTCCACCTCCACAAATACTACAAAAAATGACCATACATTGAGTAATACAATACTTTTATTTTTAATTTTCTTGCAGTTGGCAGGTTTGATTTTTTTTATTGCAATCTATATAATGTTGTCTGTTGGTATTAAATTGCCTTTAATTTCATGAATCTATTATTTTCTTACATTCAATTTTTAAGAAAAACATTCATGCAAATGATATCTGTGTGTTCATATTTTAAAAGCATCCGAATATATTTTTCAGCATAGACTTTGTCGGTAAGTAGTCTATCAAGATGTGCCCACATTTCTGGAGAATCGTCCGGATTATATAAAGACTGATAAAAGAGGTCCCATTCCTGAAAGTACTTACTGACTTTAGAAGGATATCCGGACAAAAGGAGTTTCAAACCTTTTTCTACATTTGCGATTCTATCTGCAAGCTTGAGGATTCGTGAACCTTCATGCTGCGTAGTGAGCTTATAAGTTATTCTCAGTCTCTCTTGACTGCTCATTCCTTCAGTTTTTTCGACTTTTGAGACTCCTCTTACAATGAGTGCAATTAATTGATTAAAGTCTCTTTGAAGATCTTCATATGTTAAATCAGTATCCTCTATAATATCATGTAACCATGCCGCACTACCTAGGACAAGACCTAGCATTGAGTCTTTTGGCCCAATTCCAAATCTTTTTAAAACGGCCCTAACTTCTCTCAAATGCACTGAATATCCCAGTCCATCATATTGATGTTTGAATTCTACTTCATGTTTGGCCTGAGCTAAAGCGATGATGTTTTTGTGCTGAAGTTTTAAAGAATCAATCTCATGCTGAATTTTATTCACTCTACTTAATATTTTAGTAGGGACTGAATTGAGAATAATATATTTTTCATCTTTCAATCCTGCTTCAATAAATTTTGATATATTTTGTAGCGCTCTGGCAAAAGAAACTCTTTCGTGAGGTTTTAACTCTTGTATAATGATGTCAATGTTTGCCTCATTAAACCAAAGCTTCAATGAAACATTATTTTTTCTAAGGAGTGGTAAAAGACAGTAATAAGCATCATAGACTTCCTCTCTGTGCTCTATTTGATGCTTTTTGCTATTTTTTAGAATCATCTCTGCTCTAGATGGCATTGTATAGAGGTTTGTAAATGGAAGATCTATCATATCTAATGCTTTAGTTATTGCAATTGATTGAGAGACAAAAAGTGAACAAACTATAACTTTTAGCATCGCAATAAACATGATTACTCCTGAATTGTTGATAGATCATTACAATTGTTTTTCGGCAGTGTAAACCACTTTAGGTTACTAAATCTGGTCTAAGCTAAGCATTTTGTCTTGATGGAAAGAACACATTGAATGTTGTTCCCAAATCAAGAGTGCTAGATACAGTAATCTCTCCATTTAATTGTGAAACTGCGTGTTTAACAATTGCTAAACCTAATCCTGTGCCACCTAATTCTCGAGATCGTGAGGCATCAACTCTATAAAATCGCTCAAAAATTCTTGAGATGTCTTTTTGGGAAATACCTATCCCTGTATCTTCGATTGAAAGGTGAACTTTATTATCCACTGTTGTCCATTCTATTTTTATAGTACCTTCGGATGGTGTATATTTGTAAGCATTGTCTAATAAATTTGTAATGATTTGTTCTAATATTTTTGTATCGACTTCAAAAGAGTCGACCAGGAATTTGGTTTGAATCTTAATTCTTTTAGCTTGGTAAATTTGATTCAAGTTACTTATGATTCTCTTGGTTGTTTCTTCTGGTGAAGCAATTTCGTAAAATAACTCCTGATTATTTTCTAGTGATGAAAGATCAAGTAAGTCTTTGAAGAGTTGAGTCAATCTATCAATTGTGAATGCCATTCGATCAATGAAAGAATGAAGAGTTTCAGGGAAGTTTTCTTTTTGTGCTTGTATGACTTGAATGTGTCCTTTTAATGCAGTTAAAGGAGTTCTCACTTCATGTGAAATATTTGCAGTCAGATCTTCTTTCAGTTTTTCATTTTCTCCTCGGATCATGGATTCTTCTTTGAATGAAAACCAAATGTTTAAAATCATAATAAAAACAAATAGTGGAACTAGGATTAAAAAGATTGATCTTTGTATATTATAAATTGTACTTGCTAGATTTCCCATAGGCAGGGCAAATCTAAGAATGGTTACTTTTTGATTGAATATTGTTTTTATCGCTCCATAGACCATGTCCAATTTTATGGTGTTACTGAAGCGAGTAGATTTACCTTTACCTAATTTTAAGGCCTGAATTATTTCAGGGCGATTGATATGATTATCCATTAAGCTTTTATTTGCACGGTTGTCACAGAGTACTTTTCCGTCAATATCTATGACTGTAATCCTAGGAGTTTGGGTTTCAACCAATTTTAAATCACACCAATTTTGAGGAGGAAGATTTTTTTCATAAAGAAATTTCTCGTAAAGGTGAATCCCTGAAAAAATAACCTCTTCAGTCTGTTTATGAAACGAATCTTTATAAAAAAAACTTGAAACAAGATATGTAGAAATAAGCCCTAATATTAAAATACAAAGCTGAAATAAGACAAGCTTTTTGAAAAATGAGGCACTATGCGTTCCAAACTTTAGTCTGTTAGACATAGTTATCCGTTACTCGGTAACCGATTCCTCTGATTGTCTCAATCATTTTTGAGGCATCACCAAGTTTTTTTCGAAGTCCAAATATATGTGTATCAATTGTCCTTTCTGTCACATGTATTTCATCTCCTTGGATATTTTTTACGAGATCTTTTCTACTTAGAACTTTGCGTGAACTTTGTAAGAGAAGACATAATAATTTGTATTCTGATAATGTGAGTTGAATAGGTTCTTCATAGACCCAAACTTCACATTGGTCAGTGTCAACTTTTATAGGGCCTATTTCACTAATTGAATTCACGAGAGGTTCTGTTTTTCCTTCAGATATCAGAATTTGTGATCTTCTTAGAAGTGCCTTCACTCTGGCCATAAGGACATTTAAATCAAAAGGTTTTGTTATGTAGTCATCTGCTCCGGCGTCTAGTCCTTCAATAATGTTTTCAGATCTTGTAAGTGCAGTTACCATCAGTATGGGGTGGTCTTTAGTTTGATTAAAATTTCGGATAAATTTGCAAATTTCAATTCCATTCGTTCCAGGTAACATTCTATCGAGTATAAAAAGATCAAAATGATTATTTTGTATTTCTGTGAGAGCATTTTGCCCGTTGGATATTGCCGTAACATCGTATCCTGCAGATTGAAGGTGATATTTCATAACATCTACAATATCGATTTCATCTTCAACGATTAGAATTTTTTCTCCATTTAAAACAGGCACACTTCGCTCCTTTATGTAAAAAATATTCGCGCTCAATCTAACACAATTCTATCAAAACAAACGTTAGGATTAGATTAGACATAAATATAAATAAATTTAAAGGACTTCAAGCGTATTGGTAAGGGGAAGGATTATTTTAGAAACTTCATAATGGCATCAGGAACAGAGGAGCAACGGTATTTTTTACCATTTGACATCCTGAGCCAGTATCCATCAATCAGATCCTCATTAAGCATTATCTTAATAGGTTTAATTGACACTATGTGATCTACGTTAAGAAGAGCAACTTCCTCTGCAGTATCAACCATTTGATCATCTTTTGTACTTATGAGCGTGAACTTTAGAAAATTCATAACTTATTTGTCTCCTTTGCAAGCTTTATATAATAAGAGATAGAAAATGACAGCTTAACACTTACAAAAATAAAAAATTATAGGGTTCCATATTTTTTATTTGCAATTTCTTCTTCTAGCTGACATGTTTTAAGAAGTTTTTTGTTTAGGGAGCAAAAATTGAAAAAGTTATTATTCATTCTGATTGGGGTAACCTCATTTACAAACTTTGCGCAAGCACGAACAATTAGAAAGTATTTTAGAAACGGTAATTTCTATGTGTTTAATTACGAATTAGAATCTATTAAATTTGTCGACCAAAAAAATGGAGAAGAACCTAGACAAATATTGAATGGAGATATTTCCCAAATCGAATCAGGAAGAAAATCAAATATGTTCTCAAAAGAGATTGTTGAAGCATCCTCAATCCTCAAGGATGACTATGAATTTATTCTCCTTAAAAATAACGAATCACATCGATTTTATCCTGTTGTGGTTGATGGATTTGTAAATATTCTCACTCAATACGGCGAAGTCCAAACTTTGAATTATATGCACTTAGAAAGTGTCGTATTTTCATATCTCCAAGGACAGCAATTTCCTACTCCAGAAATAGAATATGATTTTTTTGAGTTCGAAGGTATTGAATTTATGCACCTAGAAATTCGAGTTAAAGATGAATATCATCAACCTACTTATGATAATTACCTCATACGTGAGGACGGTACTCATTTTTTCTTTTCAAATAGCGATGAATCACTCTTGGGTAAAATTAGGCCATCCAAAAACGGCGAATTTGATTCTAACATAGATAAGCTAGGATATAACTTGAGATTATTTAATGATTACTCTATTAACTATATAACAGAAAAAAATTCTTTACATTGGGATGTTTTACTCAAAACTGTTCATAGCAATTGTGAACAATACTTACTTTAATCTTTATCGTTAGCAGTCTTTTCTAATCTTATGACAGAGCAAGCTGATTTTGCCGTAATCCTATCGTATTTATTACCAAAATATTTTTGAAAGAAATTCAATTTTAATTGTCCAAAAACTATAAGGTCATACTCAGCTGTTGTCTCAATTAACGTTTGAGTTTCATGTTTTCCTTGAATAATTTTGAAATTTAATTTTAAACATTCACAATCTGCATAGAGTTTCACTAGATTATCACGCTCATTGTTAACTTCATCTCTGTTAAGATCGTTTTTGACAAATTTTGCAATAGTTAAATCCGCGCCATTAACAGATGCAAAATGATCAGCAATATTCACAACTTGATAGTCAAGATGATTATAATTTATCAGAACTAAAACTTTTCGAATATAACGAACACCAGTGTCTCTAAAGGATAAAATATTACATGAAAGGTGATCTTTCATCCAATCTATCGGAGAATGTATTGTAAAGGCCCCTCTGGTCTTTCCTCCCCATTCTGTTAACAACCAATCAATTTGTAAACGGCCATGAAGATCATGAACTGTTTTTAAAATATCATGCGAAACGATCGGATCATAATTTATATCCGACTCTAATGATTTTGCCATTGCAGTTATTCTTCGCCTAAGGGAACGCACAAAAGTAAATTCCTCTCTTAAATCACTTAGATCTGTTTGCTCTGGAACTTCAATTAAATGAGAAACTTCAACTTTACCTTCTCCGGCCAATGCGACACCAATTTCTACAAGTGTCTCAGAAGATCTCTCCTTTCCAAAAAGAGTAACTAAGACATTGGTTTTCTCGGCCAAATCAAACAGCTCAATATTATTTGTAAAAAAATGTGGACGAGCATCCTCTTCATCTTCTTCTATAAGATCTTTTCTTTTTCCTCTAATTCCAATAACACCCAATCGATTTGTGTTTTTTCTCCCATAAATGAGATAGACAAAAATTCCGGGAATGATAACTCCCAAAAGTGCAGCAGGCACAATGTATCCCATTGATCCAAGAAGTATGATACTAATTATTATTCCGGAAATCTGAATTAATGGATAAAGTGGCGATTTATATTTAGGTTTATACCATTGAACTCTAGATTCTCTTAAAACAATGACAGCAACCATGAGGAAAGAAAAATTAAATATCATCAGTGCTGAAGCAATTTTTGCAATTTTTGTAACATCAACGAAGATTAAACAAATTGCTATAAGCATAGATGAAAAAACTATTCCGTAAGTCGGAGTTAAATAATGGGAGTTAAGTTTTCCAAAAAAACTCGGTAATAACTGATCTCTTCCCATTGCAAAGGGAAATCTCGAAGCCGCAAGAATTCCAGCGTTTGCCATCGAGGTCATCGTTAAAATACCAATGACTGCTGCAACCGTTCCTAGTATTTGTCCCCCAAATTGATAGGCCAAATTATAAATTGGTTTCATATCTCCAAAAAGGGTTTCGACTTTCAGATTTCCAACCAAAGTAAATGTGACTAGACAATAGATTGCCGTAATTGCGAGTAAGGATAAAAAAATACCCCTAGGTAAGTTTTTCTCAGGCATTTTAATTTCTTCAGCTATAGCAGCAATTTTTGTTACACCTGCATATGAAATATAAACCATAGCAGTCGCCGCAAATAATCCACTTGGGCCATGAAGCATAAAAGGAGAAAAATAGGACTCATCAACACTGTTGATTCCTAGTCCTATTAAACCAACCAGTCCTACACAGGCAATAGATACCACAGTGATTAAAACACCTGTGACTTTTCCAACCCCAAGAATATTTAATAAGGTGATAATTGCTAGTAGAGTCATCGATGTAGGTAATAAAGGTATTTTTGCTAAAACTGTCAAATAAGCACTAAATCCAATCAAAGCAAAAGCACATTTGAAAAGTAGTGATAGCCAAAGTCCCAGACCTGTGACTGTTCCAAATAAAGGCCCAAATGTTCTCTCTATATAAACATATGTTCCACCACTTGTAGGCATGGCCGTGGCCAATTCCGCTTTGGAAATGGCCGCAGGTAAAATTCCAATTGCTGCTAAAAAATAGGCCAACCAGACAGAAGGACCGGTTTCACCAACGGCCAGACCTGGTAAAACAAATATCCCAGAACCTAACATTGAACTCATGCTGATGGCGAATACACTACCAAGTCCTAATCGTCTCTCAAGTTTTTTCAATTTTTGGCCTTTGTTAATTCACTTTTGTCGATTAATATTATAGTAATAGGTATGCGCTCTGTCTTAATATATTTTCTCTCCATTGTTCTTAAGATTATCTTTAAAACATACAGAGTTGAGAGGTTTGGTCTTGAGAATCATCAAAGGTTAATGAATAATGGTAAACCTTTTATCTACGCTTTTTGGCATGAACATATAATCTCGGCCACTTCAACTCATAAACCTGACAATATTTGGGCGATGATTAGCAGCTCCGATGATGGAGAAATTGCAACTAGGATTGTCAAACATATGGGATTTAATGCTGTTAGAGGTAGCTCACATCGTAGAGGAGCTGCAGCGGCAAAAGATGCATTGAGAAAACTAAAAGAAGGCAAACTTCTGGCCATCGCCATAGATGGCCCTAAAGGACCTAGAAGAGGCCCAAAAGCAGGAGTGGCCCAATTGGCCTATCTTGGTAAAGTTGCAATTTTACCCCTGAAAATTATACCTTTGAATTTTTGGCAGTTTAATAGCTGGGATAAATTTAAATTTCCCAAACCTTTTAGTATAATTAAAATCGAATATTGTGAGCCAATATTTGTTAACAAATCTGAAGAAATGGAATTATTGACAAAAAAGTTAACTGAAACTTTGAATTTAGATAAGCTAGTTTGAAGTATATAAAAAAGATTTTGATTAAAAAATGGATGATGACCTTTTAACAAAGATCACCATCCGACTATTTTCAGATCATTTCTACTATTGTTGCAACTCCTTGCCCCATTCCAATACACATTGTCGAGATTCCCCATTTAAGATTTCTCTTTTTCATTTCATGGAGTAGGGTAGTTGTTATCCTTGCTCCTGAGCATCCAAGTGGGTGTCCCAAAGCAATGGCACCACCGTTAACATTAACTTTTTCTTCCATTACATCCAAAAGACCTAAATCCTTTAAGACTGGAAGAGATTGTGCTGCAAATGCTTCATTCAATTCAAACAGATCGATCTCTTCTATTTTTTTATTGGCCCTTTTAAGTGCCTTTTTAACAGCTGGTACAGGCCCATATCCCATAATCGAAGCATTGCATCCTGCTGCGGCCATGGAAACAATTCTGGCCATGGGTTTAAGACCTAATTCTTTAGCTCTTTTTTCTGACATTACAAGAATGGCCGACGCTCCATCTGAAAGCGCAGAAGAATTTCCCGCTGTGACAGTCCCATTCACCGGATCAAAAACAGGTCTTAATGAATTCATTGCTTCTAGACTTGCATCTTTTCTAAAAACTTCATCCTCTGTCACAAGAAATGGAAGTCCATTTTCGTCGTGTCCTAATGTTGGGATGATTTCATCTTTAAATCTTCCCTCTTCTGTTGCTTTAGCTGCACGTTGATGACTTCTGAGTGCAAATTGATCTTGCTTTTCTCTCGTTATTCCGTGCATTCTCCCGAGTAACTCTGCCGTTAGCCCCATCGCCCCCGCGGCCTTTGCTGTTGTTTGGGAGAGTTTTGGATTGAAGTCTACCCCATGAGTCATTGGGACATGTCCCATATGCTCTGTTCCTCCGATTAAATAAACTTCTCCTTGTCCGGCCATGATCGCCTGGGCGGCTATATGTAAGGCCGACATTGAAGAGCCGCAAAGTCGATTGACGGTTTGAGCCGATACAGATAAAGGAATTTTTGTTGCAAGTTGAGAGTTTCTTGCAATATTGTAACCTTGTTCAAGGGTTTGCTGGACACATCCCCATATAATATCTTCTATTTCAGACGGGTCTAGTTTTTGGTTTCTCTCTAATATAGCATTCATTAAATGTGCAGTTAATTCTTCGGCACGTACATTTCGAAACACACCATTTTTTGACTTCGACATCGGAGTTCTGATGGCGTCAACTATTACTGCTTGATTCATATATTTCTCCTTAAAAATAAATTCTTTTTTAGTAAAAGTTTTTCCCTTCGCTGATCATTACTTCTAACATTCTCGGAATCGCATAGAGATTTCCAAGAGAATGGTATTTTTTTGAAAGTTCAGCTAAATTCTTTAATCCAATAGTATCAGCATATTTTAAGGCCCCAGTCCTAAAGGGAGGAAATCCTAATCCAAGTAAAAGACCCATATCCGCTTCTATTGGATTTTGAACTATTTTATCTTCCAAGCAACGAATGGTTTCAAATATCAATGGCAACATCATTCTTTCAATAATTACCTGCTCATCAACTTCAACTTCTTTTTGAACAATTTCCTTGAGAAGTTTATACACCTCAGGGTTTAAATTCTTTATGGGTTTACCCTTTTTATCTAGTGTATACTCATAGAACCCAAGTCCATTTTTTTGACCATATCTATTATTTTCATACATTACATCAATGGCCGTTTTATTTTCCATTTTCATTCGATCTGGAAATCCTTCGCCCATTACTTTTAATGCGTGTGAGGCAGTATCTAGTCCTACAACATCTAATAAATAGGCCGGGCCCATTGGCCATCCAAACTTCTCCATTGTTTTGTCAATTAATTTAAAATCCACTCCATCTTGAAGAAGCTTTATAAGTCCACCAAAGTAAGGAAAAAGAATTCTATTAACTAAAAAACCTGGACAGTCATTTACAACAATTGGTGTTTTCCCCATTTGGAGGGCATAAGAGACAACTGTTGCAATAGTTTCATCAGATGTTTTTTCTCCTCTAATAACTTCAACTAGTGGCATTTTGTGAACAGGATTGAAAAAATGCATCCCACAAAAATTTTCAGGTCTTTTTAAATCCTGTGCTAATTTAGTAATTGAAATAGTAGATGTGTTCGAGGTGAGAACAGTATCTTCATTTATAGCATTTTCAACTTCCGCAAGAACTGACTTTTTAATTTTCTCATTTTCTACTACGGCCTCAATAATTACCTGGGCGTGTTGAAAATCACCGTAATTCAAAGTTGGTGCTATAAGATTGAGAGTTTGCGCCATCTTCGCTTCGTCTATTTTTTTTCTTTCAAGTTGTTTTCCAAGTAACTTTGTCGCCTCGTTTAGACCAAGTCCAATGGCCTCTGGCCTGATGTCTTTCATAAGGATAGGTATTCCACTAGAAGCAGATTGGTAAGCAATACCACCACCCATAATACCAGCACCAAGAACAGCTGCATGTTTTACGGTTCTAGCTTCTTTACTTAATTTTTTTGAATTTTTCTTGAGATATTGATCTCCTAAGAAAACTCTAACGAGTGATTCAGCAACAGGTGTTTTCATGAGTTTAACAAACACGTCACCTTCAATATTAAGTGCCTCTTCTCGTGATAGTGTTGAACCTTTTTGAATTGTCTCAACGGCCTTTAGCGGAGCAGGGTAGTGAGGTCCGGCCATACCCGCAACAAATCCTTTGGCCCCTTCAAACACCATAGTAGATTCAATTTTATCCAATTTAAGAGGTGACTTTTTCTGTAGATTTCTTTCATTCCATTTAAGTTCTCCACTATTTGCTCTATCAATAATGGTTAAAGCAGAAGTCAAAAGTTGATCTTCAGAAACGACAGCATCTACGGCCTCTATTTTGAAAGCATCTTGAGCTTTCCATTGCTTACCTGAAGCTATCCATTCGATTGCATGATCAGCTCCAATTAATCTAGAAAGTCTAACAGTTCCACCCCAACCTGGCATAATTCCAAGTTTAGTTTCGGGTAATCCTACTCTGGCCTTAGGTGTACAGATCCTATAAGTTGTCGAGAGGGAAACTTCAAATCCTCCGCCAAGTGCAAAACCAGTAATTGCACTAACGGTTGGGTATGGAAGGTCTTCAATTTTATTAAAGCTATTATTGACTGCAACCAACCAAGCTTTCATATCTTCATCCTTAAGGGCCATTTTTCCAATGAATTCTGTAATATCAGCACCCATTACAAAATTATTCTTTGCTGAATAAAGTATGAGACCACGAATATCACTTTGCTTAGTGATAATATCAGTGGCCTTGATAAATTCTTCAACTGTTTGAGCATTAAAAACGTTAACACTTTCGTTTTTTCTATCGAAAATTAAATGCAAGACGCCATTCTCATTTTTGAGTTGAAGGCAATTTCCATCCATCAACATGCATTCTCCTTTGTAAATATAATTTATGCCCCTCCAAATTACGTGAAGGCCAACCAATTGGAAAGCTGTTAGGGGCCAAATATCTAGAGCTATTTAAATATGAGTCTTATTTTTGGCAATTTTGTATAAATCAATATTGATGGTAGTCAAATTCTTTATAATAAATTCTATTAAATACAAATAGTTATGTATATAATCTTAATGTGTATTGCTAGACTTGTGGCATCAAAGGATAATGTGAACAAAACATCATATCTATATATGGTTCAATCAGGAGAAGTTAAAATGGTTAAAATTGAAATCTTGGAAGGTCTTAATCGTGTGTATCTCAAAACAACCGATTATATAACAATTGAAGATGTTAAAAACCTCAAAGTTCAACTTGAGTCACAGGTGCACAAACTAAGCCCTGGCTTTTATTTAGTTCATGACTTTTCTGGTGATGTTGTTGGTAATACGGAGACAAAGGAATACATACAAATTATTCAAGCAACTCTAAAAGAATGGGGTGCAAAAAGAGTAATTAGAGTCACTGGAGATAACAGTTTGCTAGAAAATTTTTTGACCAATGGCCAAAATGAAGAAATTGAAAATGACTTTTTCTACAATTGTAAGACTCTTGAAGATGCAGAGAGCTATATCATGGAACAAAATGGTTTAGAACTTAACAAAAAAATTGGAGCAGCATAGTTTTTTGACTTGGAGAAGATATGACAAAAGATAAGTTTAAAATAGTAGTCCAGACAGAGTTAAATCGGTTGTATTTGTATATTAACGGCTTTGTTACAGATGGAGAGGTTCGCTCAATAATAAAAAAAATTAATGATGTCATTTTTGATTTAACCGAAGGTTTTGCTTTCATCATAGATATTTCAAATAATGCTTTGGCCTCTAAAAATATTGATAAAGATTTCCAGAAGGCCTTAGCAATGTTAAAAGGATATGGCGTTGGATTAATTATTAGGGTAATTGGAAATAATACTCTGGGGAATAATTTTTTAAAACTTCGACATGGATCTGGAAACTCCAATGTAAAAGTTTTTCAGGATCATTCTCAGGCGGAGAGATTTCTTATTCAATTTCAATCTAAATTATTTGAAGAAAAACTATCCTCTAAGGTGAGAGTAGATTAATTGCAAAGGCCATAAAAAAACCTGTTTCAAAAAAATTTTCAATTTCTACACTTTTGGTCTTGAAATTGTCGCCAAGAAAAACATGATGTGTATGTGAAATTCCAAGAACCAAGTGTTCTGTGAAATAATGGTAAAAATCAGCTCTAAACATATTAACAAAGGGTTTAACTTTTGTCTCTCTTGCTCCTTCATATTGGCCATCAAACCACATAGGGCCTCCGCCAAGTCCTCCAGCGATACTTCCATAGTTGGGCAAATCGTATTGAACTTTTACCATCATCGCAATGTGAAAAAATCGAAAGTAAATATCCTCACTAAATTGTGCATCAAAAAATTTCAAACTAGGGGAAAATCGAATATGCCATTTATCTTTTCCGAGTGGTGGTTGAAGACGAAAGATACTCAGTGATCTAAAGATACTAAAACGACTAGGGTTTTTATCTGTACTTCCCTTCAAATATTGATCGTAGATTTTGTCTTCATCTATTCCGTAACTTGAATTTCTAATAATTGTAGTTCCTACAGCATTTGGAAGGATTCTGACGATTATACCCGAGAAGGACTTAGGTTTGGGGTTTTCTATATATCTTTCTTCAATTTTTTTACTTAGATTTATGAATAAATTTCCAAGAGAGTCTTCAAATTTTCTCACATTTTGTAAAAAAGGGTATTCCTGTTGATCTTCTTTTGAAGTTTTTTCAGTATTAATTTCCTCTACAGGTTCAATCTTCTTTTGAACATGAGAACATGAAATAAAAAATAAACAGATGATAAACCAATTCATGGAGGCGGATACTACAACAAAATACTAAAACTTTAAAGTTCTGAGACAATTTCTGTAGAATGTCTTTTAGGGGTCATGTCCTCAATATTTTCTATTGCAAGTTCAAACTTAGGAAGTCTTATCATGAATGTTGTATGTTTCATATTATCAACATACTCAATTTCACCCTGATGTGTTTCTATAATGTCACGACAAATATGGAGACCGAGCCCCGTACATGATTTATTGTTTGAGTGGGATTTAAATTGTGTAAATAAATAGGGTCTAATTTTTTTATTAACACCTTGTCCTGAATCCGTAACTTCAATGAAATAATTATCTTCTCGGTCTATAATGGATACATTTATCCACTTGTGTTCAAGTTCACAGATTGCATTAAGCGAATTTTGAAAAAGATTGAAAAATACTTGGTTTAAAAGTATTGCGTTACCAAAAACGATAATTTCACTTTGCGGAGGGAGAAAATTAAATTCAACGTTTTGGGCCAAGGGATGTTCTTTTAAGATGTAAATCAGTTCATTAATAAGATGACGTAGATCAAAAGCTCCAAGATCTTTTAAATCTCCTTCCTTAGATAGATTTTTTAAAGAATTTATCATTCGTCCAAGTAAATCGATTGATGCTTGAATTTTTTTAGAAGACTGTAATATTTTCTCTTGAGCTTCCTCATCACCTGTCTCTTTAAAAATATGTATCTGATTTTCAATTCGTTCAGAATGGAGTCCAATATGATAGAGGTAATGTCCAACTTCATGTGAAATTTTGGATGCTAACTCGCTCATAGAGGCCAGGCGATTTTTTTGATCTAATTCTTGTGCTTGGTCTATGATTTTTTTTACAAACGCCCTTAACTCATTTTTTGCAATAAGAACAAATGAACAAGAAACGAGATTGCCTATTAAAAAGTGAATGGCCAGTTTTTGTTCTATAAATCCACTTCCTAGAAACTCAGCAACCGATAAATTCTCAATATTGATTAGAGGAGGAATAAGTAGAAAAGCTTGATTTACGATTGAAAGAGTACACATATAAAGAAGAAATCTAAAACTTACTAAAAGCGAAAATAAAAAATTAGCAACAATTATCCATATGTGTAATCCAGGAGATTTTAAAAACCAACCCAAAAGATGAAAAATCAGAAAAGTCGCAAAGGCCATAAAAGTAGCGACTTTTTTATTTTCAACTTCGAATCTAATGAGTAGTGAAGAAAATCCAGCAGCAATGAGTATAAAAAGACAAGGATAAATTAGCGTGTTTGATAAAGGTAGCGAAAATAATTTATAGACAGTGACTAGTATCAGTGGTGTGACAATACCCAATCGAAGTATAAAAATGAGATTCTTTCTTTGGGAGAAATCCCTTTCTTTTTTATATTGAGTATAATAGTGATTTTCCAAATTTCACTCCAATGAAATTTTTCTTAGACTTATTTAAGCCTACATCAAATTTGTTTAAATTAGAAATTAATTATGACAAAAAGAGATGATTTATATCAGGTGTATTATTTCTGTTACGGCCGTGTTTCTAGTTTGAAACAAAATTAATCAAAATAAAGACTTTAATGTAGAAAAAAGTTGGCATGGACTTTGCTTATTAGAACTGCAACAAACAAATAGGAGTTTATATGCAAATTCAAAAAAACCTTTTAAGACAGTACATGACCTTATCAAATCAACCAACACTTAAAGAAATCTCTGTTGAAACCGGTATACAAGTTTCAAGAGTTTTTAGAATCTTTAATGGTGCAGAAATGAAGATCTCAGAATTTATGGCCTTCCAAAAATTAGTTAAAATTAAAAATGGGATGGATTCAAAATTAATTGAACTTGTCGAAGAAAGTTCAGAGGTACTTCCAGCGTCAATTTTAAGTGGGATTGAAAATAAAATTCGCAGACAAATAGATCTTTGGAAATATACCAAAAATCAAACATATCCAATATATAGAGAAACTGCTCAATTTATCTAAAAAATAGAAAAAATAACCAATATCGGAGTTGAAGATGAGAAAATTATTAGCTGCAGAAAGATATATTTTAGAAGTTTTAAATAATAACCACTATAGTTTTAATGAACTCAAAGATAAGAGTAAACTCGATGATCAAATTCTTAGAAATTTACTTTCTAACTTTCTAGATCAAGAAGTTGTTTGCCTCAAAAATGGAATTTATTCTATAGATACTGAAAGAGTGAGGGGGCTTTTATCTGAGGCCAATGACACGGACTTTGTACATTACGAAATAGATGAATTAATCAGCTCTTTTCTTGAATTAAAATTTGACAAAAATGAACGCTTCAAAGAATCCACTCATCTCTCCTTAAAGAAAGTTGATATGAATCCAAGTGAGTATGTGTTGTATAAATCTATGGTAAAAAATATTGAAACTTATCTCGAACAATTAATAAAGAATCCAAATCGAGATGAAAACTCACAAAAATATATCTTCTTTTGGGGAAATAGCTTCTACAGTGACGTGATTAATCAAATGTTTTGCTCTTAAAAAAGAATCAAAATCTGATGGCCGTACTTCGCAAATTCGCTAAAGCGAAGTACTTTGGGGGATTGTGAAGTAAATAAAAAAAATGTAAGCAAATGTAAGAAAATCAAATGTAATGTAAGAAATATTTCGGAGGTTCTAAGAAAATCAGGAGTTTTCTCCATGCATATAGTAAGAAAACAATAAAAATTAATTAAAAAAGTGTTGCTAACATGTAAGATTTTTCAATAATACTTTTTTTGAACTCCATTTTGTGATAGGTTCCCAAGACTGTCTAACAACGGAGATCAAATGTTTAAGTATCTTTTTTCTTTTTGTCTTTTAACCTCATTTATTCAATTTGATGTCCTGGCCAAGTCTGAAAATAAGGACAGTAAATCAACTCCAAAATCTGATAGTAAAAAAAGAAACAACTCTACTGGTGGATCATTCATTGAAAACGGTGGTTCAAATATAGGACATGGAACTTCGCCAATCGGTACAAGTTCTTCTGCTCCAGTTTTCGGTGGATATAGTGGTAGCTCCACAACATTTGGCCCAATGTTTAAAAAGGGTGACAAACCAGAAAAAAAGAAAAAGAAAAATAAAGGAACGACTCAATCTGGTTCTTTTATTGAAGGTGGTTCTATCGGTTATGGGACAGCTTCATTAGGAGGAGGATCTTCTGCACCTGTATATGGTGGAGACAGCGATAGAGGGAGTTCTTCATTTGGGCCAATGTTTAAAAAGGGAAATAGCGATAAAACTCCTGAAAGAAAGAAAAAAGGAAGATCTAGTTCTGCAAGTGGCCCATTTTTAGAGGGCGGTTCAGTAGGGCCAGGAACGACTTCTCTTGGTGGAGGAAGTTATGAGGCCCCTACTTATGGTGGATATTCTGGTAGTAGTACTACTTATGGCCCAATGTTTAAAGAAACTCAAAATTCACCTATGCCAGAAGATACTGATACTCGACCAAGCTATGATCCTGAAACAGATGTAGGTGCTGGTAATGATCCTCACAGTGGTTATAGTGGAAGCAGCTCTTATGATTCTCCATCTTATGGTGGAGGGGATTATTCAGGCCCAATGGTGCTTAGAAATTTAAAAGAAAAAGCAAAGGAAAAGCTAGAGCGTATGAGAGCGAGCTTTTGTGAGACTTTTTTCACTCCTGCTTATTTACTGGACTGAGGTACTGTAATAATTGATCTATTCTAAGAGCACACTCGAGTGCTCTTTTTTTTCACACTTTAACTTCATGAACTTTAATTCTGCCACGAAAAGTAGACGTACAAAATTTATACAGAATGGATGTAAAATCGAATATACCTGATTGATATTATTCAGCTTTTTAAAGGCAGAGTGAAATTCTACAGGAATTAACTTAAGTACCCGATAAGTTTAATGAGACAATACATCTAAAGAAGGGTGTTTTATGAGTATCAATTTAAAAATGCTTGGTTTTATACTTTTTATCATCAGCGCATCTTTACAAGTTTCTGCTGCTGCTGCAGAGGAAGCTGCCACTAAAGAGGTAACACATTGCTTAGGCATCCTATATGATAAAAATTCTAAAAAATTTATCCCCTCCTCTGAAGAAGAAAATAAAACTAATAACGAATATGTAGGATCCGCCGCTTTTAAATCCTGTTTTAGGAGTTTTTCTGAAAGCGAAATTCAAGCAATGGTTGTAAGCGAAGGAATAATCTCTGGAATCTATGCCGATGCTTTAAATGCTATAAATAATGAAGATCCTGAAAATATTTCTTTTAGCAATGGTAATACCAAGAAAATGGTCTCACATTTTTTTACATCTCTTCCTTCTTCAACTGAGAGCCATGAACAAAATGCTGATTGGTGTAAAAAAAATGCAAAAATTATTGGAAAGAAACTCGCTATCTGTGCAGCTGCTCTAGCTTCTTTGCATTACGGTGCTGAAGAATTTCCAAATAGATATCAAGAAAGTGAAGAATTTAGTAACATCCTTTTAAAAGGTGATGAGCAAGACGTGAAGGCCATGATGAATGCTCAATCTATGCAACAAATGCAACAAGCTGGTGGACAGGCCGCTATTATCCAACAACTATCTCAACAGAATAATGTTCTAAGCTGTAAATCAGCTGGAATTGAAACCTTAGATTTTTCCACATGCTCTAAGGCCGTTCATACTTATAATATATACACTCTTGGAGGACTCGGAGTAGAAGCGGCCCACAAAATCAAGGGAATGAATGATCTGGCCGATGCTGATTCTCATCTTAGAGAAGGTCAAGATTCATTGGATCCAACCGCCCAATTTAAATATCAAAAAGAGAATTTGAAAAATCAGGCACAAATTCAAAACCAAAAAGCTGCTTTTGAAATCAGTAAACTCGCGGTCTTTTCAACATTTGCAATGAAAATGCCCACAGAAAAGGATGTCATCGATCATTGTATTACGACTATTAATGGTAATGGAAATAAAGGAAGTGACGTTAGTAGTTTTTGTTCAAGTGCAACTAAGAAATTTTCATTTATTGCTAATGGTAGGGCCTCTCAGCAGATGGCCACCATCGCTGCAATTGCCGGTAAGGATGGGATTGTTCACGGAGGGAACGCAGCTGTTCTTAATAAGCGGGCCAGAGATATGGATGATATTATCGATAATATTAATGACTATAAATCTCCTGATTACTCAATAAATGATCCAGATGTTCTTACAACCAGATGTCGAGCTAATCCACTTCTACCTGAGTGTCAGGGCGACCATATCGTCTCTCGAGGTGGAGACATGAATTTCACAATTGATGGTACTGATCCCGGAAATACAACCATTCAAGGAAATCAAGAAAAAGACCCTGTCCAGGCCGCAAACGATACAGCTTTCACTGGAAATGAAAACGCTGGTGGTATGGACAATCCTTTCAAAGCAGTTGCAGCTTCTTTGCATAAACCATCAGGGCTTGCTGAAAAAGTAGGTGTTGGAGAAAAAAGACCAGGCCCAAAAGGTGCTGGCCAAGACGGAGGGGGAGGTGCTAACGCATCAGCTTCAGGTCTTGGACGCTCAGATATTGGTCCCTCTGATTCAGGCGGACCTAGAGTCGCTCCAGAAGAAGTAAGTAATGTGAAGTATGGGGATCAAGGAAGGGGCTCACTTGCTTATTCCTCAGGTAGAGGGATGAATGCCAAGAAATCAAGTAAAAACAGTAATCCACTTGAAGGTCTCCTTGGAAAAAAGAAGTTAGGTGATAAGGACCGAATCATGAATTTTAGATCACCAGCGGCCATTAATAGTAAAAATGGAAAATCACTCTTTGATCTCATCACAAATGCCTATGACCGGGCCGAAAAAGGCAATAAGCTTATCGTCTATAAGGCCGTTAACTAGGCGGAATGAGAAGGTCTTCCAAAAAGTAGGCCGAAAGTTGCGAACGGTTTGCCAAACCAGTCTTACTATAGATTGAAGTAGATTGGACTCTGGCCGTTTTCTCTGTCGTTCCTCGTAGTTGCGCAATTTCTTTAAGCCCAAAACCTTTTAATAATAGAAAAGCAACTTCTTTTTCTGCTTTAGTTAAGTTCCAAGAGGTCAATTGATCATCGATAGATTGGCCTAATCCTTCCAGAAATTTCCGAGATTGTTTTTTCCATTGTTCATTCTCTTCAATTAATTGACTAGAAAATTGCTGAGCATGATTGAGATTATGCTTCAGTTTGAAATTTCCGGAAATTAAATAAAATAGTCCAGCAGCTGCAATGAGAGCAACTGCTCCTTCAAAAGAGACATGCCACCAAGTTACACCTTCTCTAAAATCAGTGTAGAGATCAATTGATGTAACCAAACTGATTGCAAAAAGTGTAATAATGATGAATATTCTTTCTTTGTTATCCATTTACTTAATCCTGATCCATTTTGTAGTAATTATTGTAATATTCAACATCTTGTTTTTTGTCAGTCTTTCCAAGTTGAATACTATATTTAAAAACAGATAATGTCTGTTTTTGAGAATCAAAATTTTGGTAGATTTGAAATATGAAGGTAAATAAAAGTACACAAAATGCCAAAAACGGAAATAATGCCTGAGTTTTAATAGGGGAGTTGGACTCAACACTTTGTTTTTTACCATTAACCATACTTGAAATCATACCATCTTTATGTCTAAGCTGATGGAGAACAACTCCACAAATATGAAGTATCACTGTTATCAGAAAAGAAAGGGCAAATAGTTCATGAACTTCCTCAAAAAAGCTTTTCTTAATATGGTTGGCCATGAGAAGTCCGGTTATAAATAGGCCAAATGTTAACAAAAACATGAAAAGTGCAGCGTAGCTTGAGGCCGGATTGTGCCCTAATAATCGTTCATTTTTGTTCGAAATAAATTCAAGAAAATAGTTCTTAAGATCTGTTGGACGTAGTTTGAAGCTTGAAAATTTTGCATATTCTGTTCCCAAAAACCCCCATATTATTCTCATGATAACTATAAACGTCATAGTTATGCCTGAGAGCATATGATAGACATAGAGTTTTGATTCATCATCTACAAATTTTCCTATAGAAAAAGAAAAAATGAAAAGAATGGCAAAAATCCAGTGAAATACCCTTGTTGGAAGATCATAAACATTTACTTTAGACATACGGACTCCTTTTTTAGTTAATATTCCATTTAAATAGAGATTTTTGCATTAGACTTATGTCCTAGATTACATATTTTTAAGTATTTAAGTCATTTGTCCAATGATAATATTACTCAAAATATCTATGATAAGAATACAGTCAAAGGAGACGTTATGAAAAAATTTTTAAGTTTAATTGTTCTCGTATCAACTTTAAATGGTGCTATGGCCAAGGACAATTGTACCGACCAACCAAAAGAGAAATGGATGCCAGTTGAAAAGTTCAAAGAACTGGTCATTAGTAAAGGGTTTAAAATTAAAAAATTTAAACAACCTGGCTCTTGCTATGAAATCTACGGAACTGACAAAAATGGGAAGGAAGTAGAAGTTTACTTTAATCCAGTTGATGCAAAGATTGTAAAGCTTGAGGTTGAAGATTAATTTTTTTGCTCTTAGTTAAATTTTTTTTAAAAGAGGGGCCTTAGGGCCCCTTTTTATAAGAATTATTTGTTTACATCTGTTTGTGTTTCAATGTCTTTTCTAATAACTTGCGCATTTGGAAATGATTGAGTGACCATTTCAATAAATTTTTCTCTTTCTTCGTTTGATTGAAATTCGTAATATTCATTTACACTTTCAACTTTGACATTCACAGTGAATATTGTTTTCATAAATCCTCCTGATATATGAGCAGTATAGTACTTTACTCCTATTTCATTTCTTTGATATTTTTAATTAACTTTCTAAGCCCTAAGCGATCACCTAATTGTTCAACCTGAAACTGAATTCCATGGCCTTCTATGTTTTGATGGCTAAATTTATTCATTACTTTTGCTGGAAAATGAAAAGTCTGGCCATAAAATTTGAAATCTAGTTGGAACATTTCACCGACATCTAAGGGGACAGGAGTAACAATAAAAGCACCTGTTTCTGAAATGTTTTTGATCTCACAAGAATGATACTCTTTAGATTCTGGGAGAATAATAGAACAGGGCAGGTTAATCATAAAACGAGGAGCTCTCTCCCACCAACGTAGGTTTGCATCGAAGAAGGGTCTTCTTGCACTTGGGGAGAGAAAATAAAGGATGACGAGTACATTAAAGGACAATAAAAGCAAAGAGGGCCCATGAGGGGATTTACTCACATAGGGCCAGGTGAACTCAACATATGTAAGATGAGCGTATATTGAGTAAATTTGTAAAGTTACAAAAATGAGGTAAGACCAGGGACGAATTTTATAAAGAGCAATACCCGACAGTGGAAAAAGAAACCAGAATTCAAAATTATTTTTAAAACCTTCAATTGCTAAGACGTTATTGATGATTGTATTCAGGCCAAAATTTGTGGCGAAATGAAAATACATGATTTTCATGATTGGTTCAATACACATTAAAAAGGTTAGGGCAGTAATTAGGATTGGTTTTTGATGTTGAAGAACGGCCCTAATATTAAAATTTTTAGATTCATGAACTTCTTGGGAGGCAACCAACATATTTGAAGCTAGAATCTCAAACTGATCATTGGCCATTGCCTTATTAAAAAATACGGTTTTATCTTCTTGTAATTGATTCTTGGAAATACCATCAATTTTAGGATCATCTGAAACAAAGATAGTTGGAATATGATCCTCATAGATTATATCAAGTGTCCTTTGTATTTCAATTCCCATCTTTTGGGGTACTTTGATATCAAGAATCAGCAAGTCTGGTCTAAATGTTTGAATCCTCTTTAATGGATCGTCCATTGATGATTCAATTTCCACCTGAAATTCCCCATGCTTCTTGAAGATATGTTCTGCAAAAGTAGCAAATTTTTCATCATCATCTATGATGAGAATTCTTTGCTTCAAGTGTGGATCAATTTTTATCGCAGCTCCCATCTCGTCGTCCCTTTTGGCATTGATACAGCTAGTTTATATTCTAGGCCTTTTTGCACAAGCATTCGATGGGGTAAAATTCTACCTTATCCTAAGGTATTTATAAGACTCTTTTGATAAAATTGGGCAGATTTTAATGAACAAACTTTATTTTTTCACTTGGAGACAGTTGTTGGGGAATATCACTTAGAAGACCATCATCTTCAGTAAAAGCGATATTTTCATAGTCTTCTAACTGATGATTGAGATTATTTAGTGCTTTTGTCATTACTTCAATCGCTGAAATGAGCTTATATTCAACTTGCTCATTCATCAGCTTTAGCAAATTCATCAACCTTTCAATTTCATTTTTATAGTTTGTCTCAAGAACCATTTCAACCTGTTGATGTATCCAGGAAAATTCTGGATTTTCATAGACAAATTTGAGTATTTCATCTTGAATTTTCTCTATTTCAAGTTCTAATTGTCTGTGCTTTTCGCTCATATAAACCTACTAATGAGTGTTTTTAATAGTTTAATTTTAGGACACACACAAATACTAACGAAGAAAAAACATTTGGCCTATGATTATCTCTATAGGTTACCAATTCCCTGTAGAAGTATAACTGCCCAATATTAAGGTACGCGAAATGAAGTATCTAGGAAATGCCAATAAATTGAGGACTTTACGTGAATTTAGATAGTTATCTTAATCAAAAGAACAGCTCATAATTCTTAAGGGAGGGCCAGATCTTAGGCCATATTTTTCGCTCGCAGCTTCCTCTGATAGAAAATTATTTCCAAACTTAGAACGTGTGAAATCATTAACTTTTACATTTACACTTCTATCATTACAGGTTGCTGTCGCACTTGTGGAGCCTCTAGGCTTAACAATAGAAATTTCACAAGTATTTTCTGCGTCTGGTCTGTAATGGCGACCATGCTCTTTTTCTGGTTCGAGGTAGTATTGGTAAAAAAGCTTACAAGATATTCTACAACCTTGATAGGCCTCAGGAAAATTCATGTATACCTTCACTGAAGTTTGATCGTCACTAAATGGCCAGGTTCCTTTTTTAAGAACTAGATTTTGAACTTGGGCCGATGATCGACCTGTAAAATCTTTGTGTGCGATGGCCTCTTTTGAGCCATCTGTGCCAGAGAATTTAATTGATTTTGCTTTCTTACAAAACTGATTTGGACTTGGAGTACTTGGTACTGGGTGAGACGGACCAGTTGGTGCGGGGCGATTAGGATTTATATCACCTTCAAAATCTCCAATATCTGTAGGGCCATCATCCACTGGAGGCCGTGGTGTGATTACTGGTGGCCTTACTACAACAGGTGGTTGTATCACGACTGGTGGCCTTACTACAACAGGTGGTTGTATCACTACTGGTGGATCTGGTTTAACTATGACTGGTGGATCAGGTTGTACATCAGGTGCAGGTGTCACAATCACAGTTGGTGGAGTTGGACCTCCACAAGAATTTGCAAGTTCATCATCCCAAGCTTGAGCAAAATTCGAACTATCTTGATCATTAGATCCATCTCCGAGTACTTGCTCTGTATAGGCAACGTTGTGAACTGAAAACTGTCCGGCACGTTTGTTTTTATCGAGGCCATTATTTTGTAAAAACTCATTAAAATAGAACGCTCTTAACGTCTTCCAATCTTCAGTTTTAAGTTCCGGATGTATTTCCTTCGCTTTATTGAGCTCTTTTTGTGCTAGGTTTACGTATTTTTGTCCACCATTATATGCACTAATAGCTTTTCTCCATTTAAATTGTTCACTTTTTGGAAGTGATTCAAATGTTCCATTTCCACCCTGAAAGCTAGGGAGCTGACTATTATTTACAGATCTGAACTTATTAATCAAACGAGCTACACCTGCTTCAATATTTGCGATAAAATTGTTTTTTAATTCAGTAGCTGAATAATCTTTATAACCATCTCCTTCAAGATCTATTTTATATTTTTTAATTAACTGATTAAGTTGTTTAACATTATTTCCTTCGAGGTTTACTTGCATGATACCAGAACTTTTATCTTTTTCGGTATTTGCGGCCAGCCCACAAACACCAGCACTTTCTTGTGTCATTAAACCAATGATAAGACCAGATGGAACATTGTATCTTTTATTCACAGTATTGAGAACGTCATATAACTTACATAACTCAACATTATCACATGTATTTTGTAAATTTCGTTTAAAGTTATTTATAAACCAACCTTTGGCCCTTTTTAGTCTGAGTTTTTCATCTTTAATTGTTTCTTTAATGCCATATGTGGACCTAGCATCACTGTGTTTGATTACAGTAGTGTATATTTCATTGACCTTTTTTTGAATATCAGATCTTGTGGTTGTCTGTTCTCTGGGATCATGTTCTCCTGTTTGGCAAACTCCACTCGGACAGCTGTCTTGATTTGTAAGTACAGGTCTTGAAATAACATCATTACTAAGCATTCCAATATTCATTCCATCTTTGAGTTTTAATCTATCTTTTAAAAACATTGCTTCAAGTGGTAAATAGATTGTCGTCCCAATCGCACTCTTGGGCAAAGTTGAGTCTTTCCCTAGATCTTTAACAATAACCGGGAAGAAATAACCCGCATTAAGTACTTTCCCTCCAGTTCCAACACCTGTGATTTTATTTTTAAATTTTTGATAATAGGCAGTCTTTCCAGTTCCTTTAAGTAAATCTCTAATTTGTTCAGGATTACTTAGCCATTCAATTTTACCCTTTGATTGGACTTGAGAAAGTGCACTCCCTGCATCTCCATCAGGAAAAAAAGCATCAGGAATTTCTATTTTAGAGCCCCGACCTAATTTCCCTATGACTTGTAGAGCATTTGTTGTTCCATTCTCACTTTTAGCTCTGGCCAGATAATTTGTTCCTTGGAGTATAAACTCAGCTGTATAGGATATATGTGGAAATAATAGCCCAACGATGGCCATCCACACTGTAAGCATTTTTTTTATATTTAGAAACACCTTGCTCTCCTTCTCCGTAGTATTTATCGGAGTGATTGTGATAATCTTTAATAGAGTTTTTATCTATCCTTTAGGAGGTGAAATGTTGAAAATTCAAAGACTTGTAATATTGTTTACGATACTGGGGTGTGGAGAAGTTAAAGAGAAGAGTGTATCAAATAACTCCAATTTGGAAACTGCTAAGGTTAATTGTGTTATCCCTGAAGACAAAGGCTCAATGTGTACAATGCAGTATACTCCTGTCTGCGGGAAAATTCCTTGCTCAAATGAGTTAAAAACTTTTTCTAATACCTGTATGATGAATAATGCTTCTGCAGAGTTAGTTAAGGAGGGGCCGTGTGAATGAACTATACATAAGTTTCGTTAAGCTCTTTGCTTAGAATAAGTTCACCTTTACTTTCTTTCAATTTCATATGGCGAACAAGTTTGTCTAAATTATTTTTAAATTCACCAATTGAACATTTCTGTTGAAGGCCATAGAGAATCTCTTGTTTTATACTCTTAGACAAACCCTCAAAGAATTCTCCAATTAATTTACGTGATGAAAATTTAAACGCCATAGCGAGATCTTCAGAATTGAAATTTTTAAGGAGTTCACGTTTCATATCAAGACTGAGATATCGCATACCCTCTATATAAGCAACTTCTTCCAAAATTTCCCTATGATCGGTTTCACTTAGGTACTTATTGATTGACTGTAGAGCTGCTTCTTGACTTTCCTTACTATGCCCAAAAAATGCCTGTCTCATAAATTCCTCATAAACTAATTAATATTTCCACATTTACATTATAGAATTTCTTAAGGTAATAAAAAATAGTTCATGAGATATCAGGTGGATGTGTCTATAACTTAAAGATTGGTAAGTCGTATAATGCCAAAAAAAGTTGTGATTTAACTGAATTTTATGTAACTACCTGAGAAAAATGTCCTATTTGATGTTAAGCGATTTTGACCAACACCTGCTTAATGTAATTAGTTTTACGGACAGATTTCCATAAATTGTAACCTTTTTAAATCTTTTTTTAGTTTCCTCATATTTACTTCCCCTTACAAACTACTTTTTAAGGTAATTTGACCCTATTATTTTTTCATCATGCGACCCTTTTTAAATCCTCAAAACATTCATAGGCCAGTTTCACTCCATTTAATAAAAACATTTCCAACTTTCCATCTCTGTATCGCCTAATCTCCACTGTTTTTCCAATAAGTGAATGGCCATTTTCCCTTGAGACAAGGTATTTATGGCCTTCAAAACTTAATATTTCCCCTTCACCTATTTTTCTATGATCTCTAATCGTCAAAACTTCATTGAGATCTATTAGTTCTTCAAGTTTTCTATAAGCTGGTCTTTGATCTTTTGCAGATACTGAGAACTTCAGGTTGTAGGCAGTGATAAACTCTTCTAAGTACCTATTTGCAGCTTCAATATTCTTTATCCCTCTAAGCCTAATTTCTGAACAAAGCCTGTCCTGAAGGGTTTTAAATAGCCTCTCAATCCGTCCTTTCGCTTGAGGACTGTTGGCCTGAATAGAGATAATTCCAAGCTCGTTCATGGCCCTATTCATATTTGTAAAACCCTGTCTTTTCCCGCCACCATAAATTCCGGCCTTATCAGAATAAAGCATTTGGAAGACACCATATTTATTAATTATTTGTTCCACCACATCCATCGCTGCAAAAGTTGTCTCTGTAGGAGTAAATTTCGCAGCTAAAATCTTTCCAGTGGCATCATCAATGGCAGCAGTCAGACAAAAAGGTGAACAGTCATGAATCCAGCGATGAGGGCTTCCATCAATTTGAACCATTAACCCTTCTTTCTCATAACGCTTTCTTCTAGGGTGAGATTTTCTTTTTGCTTTTTTCTGGTAGGGAATAATCAGGCCCTCTTGTAGTAAAAGGTTTCTAATAGTGGTGTAAGTAGGGATGCTGTCAAATTCATGAGAATTATTTTCGCGTAGTTTTTCAATAAAGTGAACGAGATTAAGGCCGTTATATCTTCCAAGATAAAGTTGAATAATTTTATTGGATACTTTCATTGATGTTTTATTGTGAGGTATTCGACCTTTATTACCATGTATTAGAGAAGCAACACCTTGTTCTCTAAACCCTTTCACAAGCCTCCTAAACTGTCTTTCACCAATTTCTAAAGCACAGCAAGCATCTTCAGATCGAAGTTCACCGTTAAGATACTGAGAGATAATATCTATCCTAATCTGTTGTTTTGTTTTAAAATTCATAAGACCGACCTCCTTGTTGGTATTTGATTGTTTTTTTGTTTAATCAAATAATACCAACATTGCAGGTGGTCGGTCTTTTTCGCTTACTAAATAATGCGTGACATCTTTGAGTAGTATCTACAGATTTAACTGAATTTTACAAAATATTGAGGAGTATTTGAATTTCTTTTTTCTTTTCTTTTTTTGTTTGTTCTTTTTGGGCCATCATCCTTTTTTGTCTACGTTGTTTTTCTTGCTCTAAGTGTGATTCAACCTTTTTATGAAGCTCTAACTGCTCTTCTCCCTCTGGATTTTGATCTTCTTCGGCATCAAAATCTTCAACCTTGGATTTTTCTAATGAAATCTTATTCCACAAATCAAGTTCGGCCGTAAACTTAGAAGTACTAAGAGTAAAACTACTCGTTGCCGTATCTGGTCTAGTCAGGGCGTTGATGTTAATTGACATGAAACTATTATACTCTACCAAAGATGCTTTTATTCCAAACTCAATAATTTAAACCACTTGGCCCATGGCCTTCAGCTTTTTTTCATTAATAAGCTGAAGTTTTGTTTTCACATTTTCTGCTGGTAATGGTTTTAATAAAAATGAATCTACGCCTGATTTTATGGCATCGACAACGTTCTTTTTTGAACTCTCAGAAGTAATCATGATAAAACTGATATTTTGATATTTTTGAGAGTTTTTAACTGATTGAAGTAATGTTAGTCCTGTCACTGCTGGCATATTCCAGTCTGAAATGATCAATTCATAAGGAGCTTTTTCCCTGAAAGAAAATTCAATCAATCTTTGTGCTTCTTTCACATTTGTTGCGAGATCAATCCTATAGTGTCCAAGAGAATTTAGTATACGTTTAATATATTGCAAAAGAGTTTCCGAATCATCGACGACTAATATTCGTGATTTACCTGAAAGAGGAGTGACTGATTCCATTTGTTGCTGTCTAAATTTTTGTATTTTTGCCAATGTTGACTTTATAAGATTTGGAGTAAAAGGACGCTCTATTTCAAATTGTATATCAACTCCGTCTTCAATTAAATCTCTCCTCACGGGATGATCTTCGCTGCTAATTAGAATAAAGTTTTTCTTTAATATATGGGAATCATTTATCATCTGCATCAATTCACAACAGTCTTCTTCAGTTGAAATGAGTATTGTATAAGGTTCGTTCTTTTCATTTTGTACGATTTCATTATAGGCCTCATCAACTGTTTTTGTACTTTTAACTTCCTTAATACCAAAACTGATGAGAAGTGGTCTGAGTGATCGAGAGTCGTTCATAGTCTTATCAAAAATTAAAACTTTAAAGTGAAAATTCAAATCTAGTCTCCATTTTGACGTTTTATGTATAAAAAAAGGATACTTTAAATTTGCATTTTTTTTCATATTTATATAATATCAGGTAGTTAGAGTGCTTAGAGATGGCCGTCATGAAATGGAAATTGACCATGTGTTATGGCATTGATCTTTTGCGTCATGAAGAATTGATCTAAAATCACTACTTGAGTCCATAAAAACAAGGCGCTAGAATTCTAGAATGAAACACTTTTTAATTCTGATATTTTTAATCCTCCCTTTTTTCAAACTCCAAGCAAATCCATTGCTAGAGTGGATTTCTCATACATATTTAGGAGTAGGAACAGGAATAAATACTTTGGGTGGTTTTGATTCGGCCATGCCTCTTAGCTTTTCGATGGGTCGGGATATTAAATGGTCATACCATGAAAAGCTTAAGTTAAGACTTGATTTCACTTATATGAATCTTGGTACTTTTAATCCATCTGCTGTATCTGAAATGAAGGATTTTATATCGACTTCGGAAATATCTCTAGAGTCCTATACTATTTCAGTGCTTTCTCGCTGGCAATATCATCACATATTTCCAATAATTTTTAGGTTAGGTTACGATGTAGGGGATGACAACGGTATAGTGCTAGGACTTGGTAGTGGGATTAAATACAAAGAGTTTTTTCACACAAACCAATGGACACAAGGGATTGAACTTCAATTCGAAGTTCAAAAACGTCTTGCAATAATGACATATCTAGTTTCACTTCATATTGAAATTCCAGATTTTTCAAACACCTGATCTAAAATTTTTAGCGAGATTTGAGATTCAAAATTAATTCCCATTCTTAAGGAAGGTTGTCCATCAAGATCATCAGGGAAATATTGTTTTTTTAAATAGATTATTTTACACAGTATCGAGTCTTCAAAAGTATAATTGCCAAGTGTTTTAACCAATAAAAAGTCATTTGGATAAAAAAGATGTTGCTGTTTCAAAGAGACTCTTACTGCCAATCCTGTTTGAGATATATCAATGATTTGAAAAGTAAACGATCTGGCATTTTTTTCTTTTTTTCCTTGTAGAAGTTGAGAATATATATAAGGCAGATCTGGATCAGATAGATTCGTTCTCGAGGCGCCTCTTTTTTCAAACATTCTCACTTCAGAGGGAATACTAATTTTAAGTTTATTTACATTCAATTCGACTTTCTCGTCTTTAAAAAGAATACTTTGCTCATTTCCACGGATATAGAACGTAAGATTTCTGTCAAATTCAAACTGATAGTCAGTATCAAGAGAAGTTAGTTCAAATTTATTATCTTTCGTACTTATGGCCGTGATAAATGTATATTTCTTATCCCTTTGGTTACCATTATTTTGCCACACTAAAACTGGAGACTTTTCCAGAAATATCTTATTAAGGGTTTTAAGAATTTCATCACGCGTATAGGTAACACGTAGCTTAGGTATACTCATAATATCTATTATAAGGGAAAGATATTTAATACCTCAAGAGTGTAGTAATTTTCAACTCTATAAGAGTAAAAGCAGATAACTCAGATATTCAGAAGTGCCTCTGTTGATTGTCAGATGTTGAATTTTCTTAAAAAATTTTCATCTTTAGGAAAAATTGTCCAAATTATATAATATTTAAATCAATTAGTTTCATACTATAATAATCTTATGAGATCTCTTATAGTTATCATATTTTTAACCTATTCAGGCCTAGCACATTGTGAAATAGTTAAGCTTGATTATATTGTTAAAGAAAAAGAAACATTACCTAGAATTTTTAAAAAATTTCTCAAAAAAGACCGAAGAATAAAATCAACTGATATTGGAGTTAGACAAACGATCAAATATAATGAACACATCGAAAATTGGGGGGCCCTCCAAGAAGATACCGTCATCACTTTATACTTTGAAGAGAGTGATCTTAATCAAAATAGTGCTCTAGCTTATACGGACAGTGTTTCGGCCAAGGTATATTCTCTTAAAAGGGATTTGGCCCTTGATCAGTTGGTATTTAAACCTCTCTTTGGAAGAATTATTTTTGGATTCTATTATAAAATATCACTGGACTCATTTGAAGAAACAAACCGATTTGGCACGATTGATTTCTTTTCATCATCTCCTTTTGGGATCGGAATCGAGGCCACTTACTATCAAGGAGAAAAAAACAGCTTTTTAGGAAATTTTGTCTCTGAAACATCTCCTCTTAGATACAGCATTGATATGAATATGTATCAAGTCTTACGCGTAGAAAATGTTGATGCAGCTTTTGATTATACAATTAATTTATCAGCAGCAAAGTACCATCTCCTTAACAACTTCTCGTTGATTTTAGGTACCGAGTTTTCCCAATTAAACACGGTTGGTAGTGTTTTAAAAACCACTGTAAAATCTGAAATTCGTGAACATAAAGTTTTACTGTGGGAAACTGGTACAGAATATGATTTTCAGATAAGACAGTACGATATTATCTTTCAGTTTCTATTTGCAAAAAGTTTGAGTAATTCATATACATTTTCTGACACCGGCTCTACAGGAGAGGCCGATGGGATGAGATTAAAATTTGTTACTGAACTAAACTATATAAATAGACTCTTTGGCAAAATAGAGCTTGATCGATTTACTCATACTGATAAAACGAGTATTGACCAGTTTGATTCAACAATCTTGAGAGTTCTCTTTAAGGCCGGATTACGCTTTTAATGTCCTTCACATATTCTACAAAGTTGGGCATAATACTCAAGATAAGAATTAATTTGTCGAAAAGAGATTAATCTCAATTTAAAAAGGTTATAATGTGAGAACTAAGTTAATTGTCATTTCATGTATATTTGTACTTATGGCACTTGGACTAGGCATGTGCTTAATTCAAGAAAACTTTTTTAAATCTCCAAATCGACATATTTCATCGCAGATAAAGACTCCCAAAGAAGGCTCCTACCAAGATCTATTTCTCGTCGTCTATTGACAAGAGATTTTTCAAACCAGAAAATTAACCATCATATAAACAAATTCGTGTTTATAATTATTGATTTTTTAAAACTCACTAGGGGAAGGAGTCCCACATGGATCAAAGTCAATTTATAAGTCAAAAGAAAGTATTAAGTATGTTTAATCCAGAGATCACTGACCAAGAAATTGAATCTCTTGAGATTCAAAATAAAATCCCTAAAAGAATTAAAATTAAAAAAGGAATTGGTTTTCAGATTGGGTGGAAACAATCAGAAATACCACAAATTGGTTGTGAAATAGGTTTTTTCAAAGATTTTGGAACCCCTATGGCCATTACAGTTTTTACAACTAAAGGTGGAGTCTTAAAAAGTACATTGGCCATGAATCTTGCAAGAATTGCGGCCCTACATGGACTAAAAACATGTGTGGTTGGCCTAGATATGCAGGGCGATATAACTACCGCACTTGGATTCGATTCTGACTATAAAGATAATGACAATCTTGAAAATATTCTCAAAGAGATTGATTCCGTTAAAGGACTTTATAATGTTTTTAATAAAGAAATAATGCTCAATGACACGATCTGCCCAACAGATCTTGAATACCTCGCACTTATTCCAGAAACTCCGGAACTAGTCGCTCTAAACGAGGGACTAAGTCATGTAAACAGACGCGAATACTGGCTCAAAGAAAAGGTCGTTTCTCCTCTTAAGGATCTTTTTGACCTTATCATTCTTGATTGTTCGCCTAATTGGAATAAATTAACTACAAACGCTTTAGTGGCCTCTGACCTACTTATTTCTCCGCTCGAATGTAAAATTAATAATTTTAGAAACTTTAAAGTCTTTAAACATTTTGTTGATGAATTCAAACTAGATATGCAAATGGAACTTGAAACACTTTTTGTTCCAACAAAATACTCCCAAAACAAAAAACTCTGCATGGATATTAAAAAGTGGTATCAAGAAAATATTGAAAGTTGTCTAGTAAATGGATTAAAAGAATGCACTGCAGGCGAAGAGGCCTGCGCATTAAAACTCTCATTATTAGAGCATTGCCAAGATAAAAAACTTAAAAACGAAGTAAGGATGCTATTTACAGAAATTGCTGCTGTGCTCAAGGGTGTGGCCGGAAGAGCAAAATTGAGTTATCATGTCCGATCAGATACTTCTGTATTAGATAGTGGAGACTTTGTGAATACCCATTAGTACAGTAGTCATTCACTCTGGAGAGAAAAATGGCAATAGGGCTAAATGATATCAACAATAAACCTAAGCAAAAAGAATTTAACCAAACCGTAAAATCTTTGCGCCCATGGCAAACTGCTGAACAAAAAGATCTAAACACAGAAGAAATACAAAATGAAAATTTTGAAGCATCTCAATCTTTAAATAAAATGAATTATTTTGATATGAAAGTTGAACATATTGTGAAAAAAAACGAGGCCTTATTACAGGAATTCTCAATGGATAAAAAGCTTGAAGAATATCGAAACTTTTTAACGAGTGCCTCAAGAGAAAAACACGATCCAAATGAACTTGAAAAACACCTAGTCTATCGTTCTAAAAAAGGTGGAGGGGTCACAAAGTTTATTCAAAACTTGTTTTCTTAATGAGCCACTCTATTTCTTGAGGAGTAAGAATAATATCAGAATTTATATCCAAGATATCAATTCTTTCATTGTAAAAATTATCCTTCTCTTCCATTTCTTTATTTAAATCCATAAATAAATCTAACATAACGTAGGGAACAACAAAATATTTGATAATATCTATGAGTCCAGACATAAAATAATCATTGGCCATAATGAATCTATTGCCCCAACTTGTTTGGTGTTCAAACTGAGGTGGGATTGTTATTTTTCCGAGTTTCCATTTTTGATAGTCCTTATTTTGAACAATGACACTCATCACTTTATCTACAAAATGCTTCGCCAAAGAAAGGTCTGAATTGAAGAGATTTGATGAAACTTTTTGTCTGGCCAAAATATAGAGGGCCCTTTTTTCATGTACACTTAAGAGCCAAGGAGTTGTAAGTGCCGTTCGTTTAAGTGTGGCATAAGAGAAATTATTATCAACAAGAGACCTCAAAATGAGATAATAATTCCACCTTCTAAATGGGGAAATTTTATTAATGACTAAACCCCATTTTGAAATATACATCGACTCAAAAATTCGTTCACTTCTTTCTTGAACATTCTTAGGTTTTTTCAAAATTCTATGTTGAATGTCTGCGATTTGATGAGCAGAAAGATTAAACAATCTTTTTATATGATACCGAGTTTTAGGAAGCTCAAGAATATTGATAACGATTTCATGACAATCTGGTTTTGCACTATAAAGAGAAAATGGTAGAAGAAAAAAAATTATGGCCAAGAATCTAATCTTATTCATCTTTCGGTACCTTGTCTTCAAACTCACTAAGATCAAGTCCATTTGAAATTTCAATAATTTTATTTTGATATTCTTCCATTTGAACCAGAAATTTATTATCTGTTTTGATCTCATCTAAAAATTCTTTAAGATCAATATCTTTTTCACCTTCAAGTGCTTTTTTTAGATAAAGTTCCTGAACACAGATAATTTGGTATGTATTTATAAGTGTAAAAAAGTCATGAGTTGTAAGAGTAAAGAGTTCTTCTAATTGAGATACGGCCTCCATTGTATAGGGAAAAGCTACAAGTGATCCTTTTAAGAAAAGTTTGACATAAGGGTCAGTTAACCTCGTAAAAACACCTTTTGATGCCCTGAATAATGTGTAGCGTGTTAGCATCCAGGCCGAAGTCGTTAGTATCGTTATAGGAGTGAGCTCATACCAAATTTGTGCCCAACGATTTTCTTGCTCAACTCTTAATTTATTATGATGGGCATGAGTTTCAGCGAGAGTTTTTTCCATTTTTTCTTTGAGCTCTGTTGTACTTTTTAGAAAATTTCTTAATTGTTCAGCATGAAAACTTTCCTGAGTGAGGGATTTTTCAATTTCAGAAAAAACTATTTCTCTGGTTAGATTAAAGAGAAGTTTTTGCATATTAAGAAGAACAAGATTTATTTCCTCTTGTATACTCGAATGTGCCTCTCTTTGATCAACTGTTAACAGAAATGTTGGCAGTGAAATGAAGGCAACTCGTGTTGCGTATTTATCAATGAGATTATGAATTGGATGTTCTGGTGTTATAGATCTCTTAACTTCTCTGATTGTAAAGTCAGAGTTATAGCTTTTAAACTTAATATTAAATCTTTTTGACAAGATATTTTTAATATTATTTGAAATATTTCGAGTACTTTTTTTGATCTTATCAGGTAAGTCTCTGCGATTAAAAAGTAGATCTGCCCAAATCAGAACATCGACAACATTTAGCCAATAGGAATCAGATTGTAACTTCTTAAAAGTTTCCAAATTATCATTTTTAACTTTTAAAAGCTTAGAAACTTTAGATTGAAGTGTTAAGAATTCCTCATATAGGTTCATATCATCAAGTTTTTTATTATTTTCTTTTGTAATAACTCTGACTGTCTTCTTCTCAAAAGGAATGGGGCGCATACGATGCTTGACTTGATCAAGACGTTTATAAAGATCTTTGATCTCCTCTTTGAAATCAAACTTTTGTGAATTTGATTCTTTTAAATCATAAGTCTCAACGACAAAATCGGCATACCAATTAACAAGTTCTTCTTGAGTGGGATCCTCTGGAAGGGGATGAGTTTTTTCTCTTTTGATCAAAGAAACTAGTTGAAAAAATTCAAGTACCTTTTCTCTTTCTAATTCCGTAAGATCTTCAATCTTTAAATGATCATTAAGTTTATATTTATCGAGAAAACCTTTTAACTGAAACATTGCAATGACTTCCTCGAGAATAATATTGTTTTCAGCAAAATAATTTGACCACCATTTATGTAAAAAAAGACTACTCGTTGCAGGAATGACAATTCTTTCAAACCAACGAGTATACTTTTGGTCAGTAAACATAAGACGTGACATTTCTTTGATTTCAGCTTGAATAAAATACTGTGGATTCTGGTATACCGTTCCAACTGTGTTTCTGAAGAATTCACGTTTAAGAAAACTATCGATCTGAGTCGTTCTTTGTTCCAATAAATGGAGGAAATTTTCAAAATCTTTTTGAGAAAAATCATCAGCATGATGTTTTTTATAATTTTCAATGGCCAGGTTTTTTGAAATTGTCCAGGCCGGCCATACTAAAGTAAAATTTGTCCAAGGAAGATTTATAATTTTACGAGCTGTGGAATTTACGAGCCTATTTATAAGTCCAATCTCTCCCTTTTGTCCAAAATTCATATTGTATTGTGCAAAAGAGACAGGCATACCCAAACACCATGCAGTGAGGGATACAAATCTTGAAGCAATTAAATCAATATGGACCCCCCAATTTCCGTAGACTCGAACATGATTATCTGTGTCCCCAAAAATTCTTTCTGACTCAGTAAGGTTTTTGCGAGCGTACCATTGTGTTGTTGTGTCAATGATTTGATCTACCATACCAATTGTAACGGCCCTTTTTGCATCTTCTCCTGTAACGACAATTTTTTCGACGCTACCATTGGGCAAAGTGATTCTGTCTTTTCTCAAATTATTGTCTACAAATTTCATGAATTGATGATATTTGGGAAAATTTTTAGGATTAAATCGATAAACGGCCTCAGGTAACATATATCTTGCATACCACCGACTTGCAATCGCAACTAGCTCGTATCCTAAGGCCACATCTTTTTTTAAAGGCCATGAATCTATAATTTTTTTCACATCGTCTAGGTCATCGATAAGAGTAGACAATTCAGCATAGATCTTTTTAGTTTCATTCGTTTTGAATTTGCCTTTTACTAATACTTCTCTTGCAATCGCCAAAATGTATTCTTTATCAGTTGCATTTATGTAACCTAATGCATGATTGTCTTTTATACTTTTAACAGGTGATCCATCTTGATAAAAAGTCTTCCCACTTTTGCGATATAGTATGAGAACTTTTGCTTTTATCTTGTTTAAACGAGACTCCAAAGCACCTTTCTTTGAATAAATAGTTAACTTCTCGAAGTCTTGAGCATATTTATGAGTATATTCTTTAGGTAGTTTTTGCCATAGATAGAGAATTTCTTGAACTCTACGTTCATAATATTTGGGAACTTTTTCACTTATATTGATTATTTTATCCTTAGAGACTGTATGATTATATTTTTTAAGTGCATGTCTAAGATGGTCATCTAATAGATCGACTAGATGCTGAGGATATCTTGAGTTTTGAATGTTTCGAATTATTCTTTTTTTGAGTTTGAGTGCAAACTTATCAAAATTATCAGTTGCTCTTCTGGCCAGTGATGAGTGTTGTCTTAAAGAAAAAACAAGTTTTTTTACTTGTTGCCTAAAACGCGTCATTACTTGGGTTCTTTCTGCAATACTGCCTATAAAATGAGTCTTACCAAGTAAAATTCCTACTGTCGCAGTAATTGCAAACCACCTATAACCACTGGTCTTCTCATTTACAAAACTATAGTGAAGAACGGCCTTTTCATCATTTGTAAGAAGAGGTGTTGATTCAATCCATTCTAAAATATCGTTGTCTCTTAAATCGCTGACAAGCTCTTTGAGTGGTAACGGGAGAGAGATTCCTTCAATATCTTCATGTGGATTACCCCACTGATGGTCTAGAATGTCGATTAAGCTATTACATAATCCCAAAAACCAAAATGATTTAGACCAACTATTTCCTAAGGTTTCATTTTTAAAACGTGAAATAAAATAGAGTCGATTCATCTGAAAATGTTCTTCTAGTTTATTGAGAGATAGTGAAATCTTTTTATTCTCTTTCACAAGCGAAAAACGAGAGCTGGGATCAAAAGATACTGATAACTTCCAGTTATTGAGATCCACTACTTCTTCATGATTTAAAATATATCCTATATCGTAAGATTTATCATAGTTGAGTTCTGAAGAAGGAGTTATATTATAACGATGAATAAGATTATTTAATGGGTCATAACTTAAGAGTATATCAATAAGTTGATCGTTATCCCTGAGTATTATAAAATTTCCATTACCTCTGATAGGGGAATTAAATTCAACTTGATGAGAGTAAAGTATATTTTGAGTCGAATTGACTTCATTTTTAAAATCTTCTTGATCCATAGAATAAGATTGCTCTGAAAATGAATAGGCGTGGTTTTTAAACATAATATTTTGACCAAATATATTGATCGATCCATCTTTATTTTTTTCAGACCAAAAAAAGCGTCCAAGATCTTTATAATTATAGAATACAAAATCACTTGGCATGAATTTAATATGTTCTGAAAAATCTAATTGCAAATATGAAAAGTTTGATTTTTCATCACTGATACTCGAGAGTTCTCCGTCAGTAGAATAAACATTGAGTCTTTTTGTATTCTTATTAAAAGCGTAGAAAAAGCGATCATTCTTGCCAATGAAATCATTTTTAAATTCACTATTGAAAGAAAATATTTTTTTGGCATCACTGATTTGTATTAAATTTTGTCCACCTATTTTTGACACTGAAATTGTACTCATGCACAATCCGGCATTCATCTTCAAAAAGAAAATGAGGCATATAATAACTGGCCAACGAGATAGATTCATATCCATGCTATCCACTATAATGCTGAGTAATTAGATCAACGAGTCAACAAGCTATATCTTTTATAACAAATAACTTTAGACGACAAATATATGCAGCATGTAATAGTAGTGAATTTTCTTCTTTTTTTAGAACTAAATCATTTTTTTAAAAAAACTTTGAAATCATTTTGAGTAAAGCAGGGTAGGATACCCTCGCCATACTTCTTTTCGATTATTTTTTTATCGCCTGACATAATGAGATCGTTTAATGCGAGTTGGCATAACTCTGGAGTGTATTTATGTTTTGTTTCTAAACAATTTTCCTTGTATTCGTAAGAGCTTTGGGGATGACCCCTAAAAGTTTTAGGGCCTAGTTCATCACAGACAGGCCCTTCGCTACAAGAATTTAACAGAATAAAGCTAAATAAGACCTTCAGTCTTAAGTACTTCTTTAAATTTATTAATAAGTCCAAGATCATAATTTCCAACTTCATCAATTGTGACCTCTTTAATTGCTTCTTTCGAAGTAAGTCCTTTTTCAATCATTCTTTTGTCATAACTGTTAACGAGTGAAAGAATTTCTTCCTCAGGAGTTAAAGAGTTTTTCTTATTAGGGCCTTTTCCTGATATCACTTCTTCGTGATTCATGATTAAGTCGCTAATTCGTTTATTAACATAAGGTTTTGAAGCAAGAACTTCAGCAGAAACATTTGGGTGAGTTCTGTATTTTATTTTTGTTTCATTAGGCAATTCACTCAAGGGTTTAAAGAAACACTCAACCATTTCATCACCGAGTGAAATTATTCCAATATCATGTATAAGTGCTGCTGTTGCTAAATCGTCTAACACCTCATCACTTAGGCCCATTTTCTCACCAAGTTTTGTCGAAAGAGCTGAAACATTCAGTGAATGCTTAATGATCATGTCTCCTTTCTCGGCCTCTTTTCCATAAATTTGTTTTAAGGCATCTGGATTTTTTGAAACAACTTGCCTCAAACTTCGTGCAGCATTTTCTGTCATGTTGTAAGCTGATTTATTTCCAGGATCTTTTTGCATTCTCTCAACAGCAGTCGAAGCAGCGCCTTCAACAATATTTACTTTTTCTTCTGTCGGCATATCTGCACTGGCGACAGCTTCAGCGAGTATGGCATCTAAAAATTTTTGATAGTTACTTTCGTCTTTATCTGTAATATAAAAACGTGCAACTTTTTGTTTTTTTAATTTTCCTAATAGATCTTCATTCAGGGCCTTACCGTTATCAAGATACTTTAAAAATTGTTCTTTAAAAAAAATATAAAGATCAAAAGTGATTTCTTTTCCTGGCTTAATTGTAGAAATCCTAAGGGGAGTAAAATCCATTGAAAAATCCTTTTAGATGATTTGTTATATAATAATATTTTATATTTTTTAGAATTTGTAGCAAGGGAAAGATTTTATCATATTGATTATTTTAGACTGAGTGATACTTGATATTTTTGGTAAAGTGTAAAAAAAAAGTAAATTATTCCGATAAGGTCAGATAAAGGAATAACTATGGCACATTACACTCCTATACATTTTTACTTAACATTTAATCCGCATTTAAATGATTATAATGATCCAGGTTATACTCAAGCTCATGAATTCTACGAATACATTATTGATCAAATAAAAAATACACAAAAAAAATATGCTTATTGGGGAAAAATGATTGCTAAAAATCGTGTAAGCAAAATGGACATAGGCCCTTTAGCAGAAGTAATAAAACATAATCAAAATCATAATCATGCAACTCACTTATACCTTACCGATTACAATGAATTGTGGGTTGGGAAAATTGAATCTGTTCACAGAACAATTAAAGATAAAAAAACTCTTTCATTCTATGACGGTAAAAATGTAGAACTTTGGTTCAAAATTTCCGATTTTGCCTTACTAGAGTTTCAAGGGGACGCAACCGCAAAAAAATTGTCTGAGCTTTATATAGATAATCAATACATGGATATTCAGATTGATGAATTGTCTCCATTTACCACTGGAATTAGATTTCCTGCTTTTGTACAAGACCTTTGTGAAGAAAATTTCTTCAATGGGTTTGAAAATGATGAATATTTAGCGCTAAAACCCAACCCAGCGATCAATGATTTTTCAACAGCAAATGTTGTTAAAAACATTACTTCATTGGCCATTCCACACAAAATCTTCGACAAAATCCCTAGAGGTGCAAAATTAGAAATTGAGCGAGCGGAAATGGATATGCTTGAGCGATCGAACCATAAACTCACTAATATTGCTTTTTCCTATATCAAATCACTAGAGATTGTTCTCAATGACCTTGTGATCCATCATTTGAAAAGATCTGGGCATGGAGAATCTTTTTATGTCGATGCTTCGAAAATGCCACCGAAATTATCACTAGAAATGCATCCAGGTTATATTTCATTAGAAAATTTTCAAAAAAATTTTTCAATCGGGCAGATACTCTATTTTATTGATAAATGCCAGGCCAGCAATAATTTTTCATTTAAAAAAGTTTTTGGAGAGAAAAAAAACTTCATCAATTATGTCTCAAATGAATTTTCTCAGATCTTAAACGAATATAAAATTATCCAAATTCGTGGAGTCCTGGCCCATGGAGATTCTCAAAAAATTGAAAATAATGATGCTCTTACAATAAGAAATCTCATCCTCGGAGTGGCCGATACAGGTCTCATCAATGCTCTCTATCTTAAATTTTACGGACAAGATTTTGCACCCATATCAAGTATTAAATCTCAATTACCAGCTCAAAAAACAAAGGCAAAACTTAAGCTTGTTGCTTGAAAAATTGGTCATCTTCTAAAATTGAGGTTTAATCGATTTTAATTTTACCACAATAGAGTTAAATCTGGATTGGTTCCGTTAAACTTACCCGTGATTTTTGTTTCATCTGTCTTATTGAAATTTCGTACATCAATTTAAGAAAGTGTTCCATTTATACCCATTTCTTCGAACATACTACTAAAACGAAAAAACACCAATGTTTTGTGTATTAAAATTTGAAATATTGAGACTCTTTAAACTATGTGATCCTTTGAACATCTTCACCATCGTTTTTATTTTTGATGTATTAAAACATGATACATTGATAATGCTTATCAAATTAGTTCCTATAAACACTTATTGACCATAATTTAATTCTTTCTGACTGTATACTAAAGTATTAAAGTTGGTGTTGCTAAGTCTCTTGGCAAAAAAGATAAAATTTTATTAATTTATATTTGTAGCAATAAATATAATTAAACACTAAAATAGAGGTGTATTACAAAAATATGAGGAGATATTAATGAAAAGACTTCTATTCTTAATGATATTGTTGAATGTTTCAAATAGTATACAAGCAGCAGAATGGTCAAATACAAATATTCAATTGTTAAGTGGCAATTCTTTTACTAATCCTTTTACTGGCAAAGACAATATAAAAAAAGAAACGCTCACTTTCGAGCATGTCTCTGGATGGGCATATGGAGATAACTTTTTTTTCCTCGATGTATTGAATTTTGATAATTGGGAGGGACAAGAGCTATATTTTGAATGGCACCCTCGAATAAGTATGGGAAAAATATTTAACTTTGCTAATAAAGATGTATTTCTTCAAGATGTTTATCTTGCAATGGAAATTAACAGAGGCGCAGTTGCTGGAGGAGCAGCTTCAGCAGCATATTTATATGGTATAGGGTTTGATTTTACAATTCCTGGATTCAATGTATTTGGATTGAATGCCTACATCAAAGACACTTTAAGCATTGATGCGATAGCATTTATGTTCACCACTTTTTGGGCAACTGATTTTATGCTAGGTTCTACTAGGTGGACTTTTAGTGGATATCTTGAATACCATACAGAGGAAAAAGAGAATGTTAATAATGTTAAAAAGGCACACATACAATTTGCCCCTCAGGTACTTCTAGACTTAGGTCATTTTTGGGGCGTAAAAGATAAAATTTTGGCAGGTACAGAATATATATTCTGGTCAAAAAAATATGGCGCAGAAGTTGGGAATTTAGAAAATACTGAAAGCAATTTTCAGATGATGTTGAAATGGAATCTTTAATTAATTAGGAATAAATATGAACAAATATATTTTTGTAACTGTACTTTTAATTTTAAAAAATTCTTTTGCGGGAGAATTTACAATAGGAGTTGAAAATTTGTCTTATTACCCACATTACACAATGGAAAGTGGTCAGTATGAAGGTTTTGCCAGAGATATTCTTGATTCCTTTGCAAAGGCAAAAGGACATAAATTTATCTACAAACCAGTCGTAGTTTCTGAGTTAACTAAAGATTTTATAAATGGAAAAGTCGACTTTAAATATCCCGACAACCAGTATTGGGCCAAAGATTTAAAGAATGGTAAAAAAGTGATTTATAGCAATTCAGTCACAGGATATATCGATGGTGTAATCAGACCGATTGGTTCAAAAGGCCCTATCAAAAGGCTGGGAACCGTCAAAGGTTTTACTCCTTGGGATTATAAAAGCGAAATTTCCTCAGGAGCTATAAAATTAGATGAATTTGAAAACCTCACTGCGATGCTGAACGCCTTAATTGTAGGTAAAATCGATGGCGCCTATAACAATGTATCTGTCTCAAAGTAAATTATAAGTTCAAAACTGAAAAAAAGTGACAAGATCGATTTCGATTCTAGCTTACCTCATACAAAATCAACTTATACACTATCAACTATTAAACACAAAGCAATCATAGAAGAATTGAATACATGGTTGTCTGATAACCAAGAACTTATTAAAAATTTTCAGAAAAAATATCGAAAATTATGTCTTTCTAAATCACAATCTCTTGATGGACTATGTATATAAAATGTTTTAAGGATCAGTACGAACTGTATTGATTTCTAAAAGTCGTTTTTTTGACTCGCGTAGATTACTTTACTAATGGAATATTTTTAGGTCATAATACAAATTATTATTAATATAAACTTGGGGTTTCTATGTTTAATGTTCTTTTCATGTTCTTTTCACTATCAATGTGTATTTATGGCGCCACAGATTTGTCAAAACTGGCCTTCAATGAAGAAAAAATGGGAGAACTAAAATCAGTTGAAAGCATACATTTAAAAATGGTAACAAACTATGGTGATATTACAATAGAACTCTGGCCCAAAAAGGCCCCACTCACTGTTAAAAATTTTATGAGATACGTGAACGAAAAAAAGTATGATGGGACAGTATTTCACAGAGTGATTAAAAAGTTTGTTTTACAAGGTGGAGGTCTGGATGAAAATCTTACTGCAAAAGAAACCTATCTACCAATTAAAAATGAAGCAGAAAATATGCTAAAAAATGATTACGGAACATTGTCTATGGCCAGAACTCAAGAAATAAATTCTGCCACAAACCAATTTTTTATCAATTTAAATGATAATCAAAGTCTAAATCATTTTAATAATACAGACCGTTATGGATATGCAGTCTTTGGCAAAGTGAACGAAGTATCCTATCAAACTCTAAAAGAGATAGAAAATGTAGATGTGACTAACAAAGGTATGTATAGGGATGTTCCAAAAAGTCCTGTGAAAATTCTTAAGATTGAGAAGATCTAATAAACTTTGACATACAAAAATCATGTCAATAGCGGGTTAATTTGAAATAAATTCTCGAATTCCGGATCCCAAAGAGAATGAATGGCAAATTATAAAAGTGAATCAAATATTTTTTTCAATCAACATTTTGTCATTCACAACTTTTTGTTAAATAAGAAAATAAGTAAGCGGTACATGATCCATCTGTTGACTTCATGGGATCTCTTTTTCTAAAAAATATTTTAATTCAGATAGTGAGCGTTAATCTTTTAAAAGCCCCCCATCCATAAAGAACAAACCTTGATTACTGAAATCTTGTATATATAAATGTGTTATATCGATAAGTACCTTTTTTTTTACCTATCACAGAATATTGTGTGTCAATCATTAGAAAAAGTGTCAACTACAAGACACAATTAAGTTGCTCTAAAAAATTTTGGCTGATTAATGAAATTAAGTACTTGGACGATACTGACGAATTCTTTACATATAATTTCTTTATCATTGTATCATTGTATCATTGTATCATTGTATCATTGTATCATTGTATCATTGTATCATTGTATCATTGTATCATTGTATCATTGTATCATTGTATCATTGTATCATTGTATCATTGTATCATTGTATCATTTTTGTATGCTTGCACGTTGGTTCAATTTTTTTATTCTTGTCTTTTTTTTATTACTTGCTTCTTGTGGCAAGGGAAAAATTAATATTAAGCTTTATTCATTAAACTCAAAAACAGCAAAATCCACAGCTTCAAGTCTTATGGGATCCTGGAATGGTTTTGGAGGGGCTGCCAACGACGTCGTTTTCCGAAATAACTACGTTTATTTGGCAAAAGATCTTAGAGGTCTTGAGATTTATAACGCTTCAGATTCTTCAAGTATTTTTCTTGTTGGAAGGTACGACACCGCTGGGGTTGCCTTGGGAGTGAGCTTATCAAGTGATTGGAATTATGCCTATGTGGCAGATGGCACCAATGGACTCGTGGTTGTAGATATTACAACGCAAACAAATCCAATTCTTTATAGTCCTTGACCTAAGAATGAAGAATTCTCCCGACAGACCTTTCTGACCCCCTATATACTCCGGACAATTTCCTCGTAAGGATTTTGTGTTAAAATTATTAAAAATGGTGTTATTCAATGAAGTATTCAGAAGAACCAAAGAATTTCAAAAAGGAATTACAATTTAAACACTCTCTATTTGGAATATATATTACAAAAAATGAAGAAGCTATTTGGTTGTGAAGGTAATAACTCCATCCCAATCTACATTTGGAGGGTTTTCTAAGTAATTCTGACAATATTCTAACATTCTTTTACAAGACTTATCTTCAGTGTATTTTTCATGAAGAGAGTTAAAAATTTCACGGGCCTTGTCAAATTGTTTGTTGAGATACAGCTCGAAGGCCGTATGATAAATTTCAAATGACTCAATATCAGTATAAAATGGGTGAAAATTATGCAAAACTTCGTAAATGGTTACAGCTTTTTCTTTACCTTTTACTCTCACTTTATCAAGCATACGAATTTTGAATTGCTGCCTTTGTTCATCACTTAAAGCCGCCAAAGTAAATTCTGAAATATTTAACTGTACGCCGTAGAATTTACAAAGCCCTTCAAGTCTAGCTCCTAAGTTCATATGGTCACCAAGGGCAGTATAATTAAAAATCAAATCACTACCCATATTCCCAACGGAACAGTCTCCCGTATTTAATCCAATTCCAAATTTAAATAGGGGATATCCATCCCTTTCAAACTCTTCATTGATAGCAGGGAGTGCTTCAATCATCGCGAGTGAGGCCTTAATAGCATAGTATGCATGATCTTTCACTTCGACCGGAGCACCCCAGAATCCAACTATAGCATCACCAATATATTTATCTAGAGTTCCATAATTATCAAAAAGTATTTTCGTCATTACTCCCATATAACGGTTTAAACAATGAGAGAGTTGTTCCGGAGTTAGTTTTTCTGATATTGTCGTAAAATCTCGAACATCTGAGAAGAAGACGGTGATATTTTTCTTTTCACCACCAATCTTAACCTGGTCAGGGTGAGCAAGCATTTGATCCACAATTGCTGGAGCTACATAACGTGAAAAAGTTCCTCTTATTTTACTTTTTTCTTTATTTGTTACATAAAAACTTAAAAATGTTTCCCAGGAATAATTTGAAACAACTGAGAAAATACAAAAGAATAACTTAATTTCATAACCGAACGGTGTTAGTTGAGTTATATCATAGTAAAGCATACCAGAGACAACGAGAATCATTGTCGAAACATCAAGTAGTGGATTTTTAAAGAACATGACTGTTACCATGATCAATGTTCCTATAATGAGCATCCACCATGAAATAGTTGTAGACTCATTTTTTGGTTGATAGTAATTACCAGTTAAAAGCATATCTACGAGATTTAGATGGAGATATATTCCAGGAGTTTGTCCTCCAACTGGAGTATGCCTCAAGTCATGTGCGCCAAAAGCTGTAGAACCTATAAAAACCATCTTTCCATTTAATTTATTTTTCATTGTCTGATCATTTTCATTTGAATCGAGAATATCTTGTATTGATACGAGCGAGAACTTGTCCATTGCTCCTCGCCAACGTATTTTGGTTTCACCAAGGAGATTGAGTTTTATGTCGCCCTTTTTAGTTTTTAAAAATGCCAGGTCTTGATTTTCCATTTGAAAAGTTGTCATATCTCCTGTGAATAACTGATATGATAAAAGTCCAAATGATGGGAAATAGAGTCCATCTATATTGGCCAGCACAGGGTAGTGACGAAAAATTCCATCAGTGTCTTCATGGGCACCGATATAGCCCAGGCCTGCTTCTGTATCGGCCAGTGTGTCTATCGGAAATGTAGATTGAGGAATTGTACTTTGATAGATTCCAATATTTTCCCCACCTAATTTTGAGTCAATGATATAGTTATATAACCAATGTGGAACTTCTTTGAATGGATCAACACCGCTACCACCAAGTGAATAGGGGAGAATAACTTTATTTCCTGGAATAGACTCGAAGCTTTTGATACTCTTTGCAAATACATTATCTGGAGACTCTTGATTACAAGCTTCTTCAGGCTCAGAAAATACGACATCAAAAGCAATTATTTTTGCACCATAATTCTTCATCTTTGACATAAATCTGGCCCAAGTTGTACGAGACCAAGGCCACCTACCAGTTTTATTGAGAGAATTTTCATCAATTGCAGCTAAAACAATGTCATCATGTCCTTTTTGATCTTTAATCACATATTGCATTCTATAGTCAAAGAAACGCTCTTCGAATATACCTGGGGCACTCAAAATCTTTTTTGTCGCACTATCAAGATTGTCACCAATTAATAATTCTCTATCTTGAGTTGCCAAGATAACACAAAATGCCGAAAACAATATTATAATTAAAGTACCAATATAACGGATCAGTTTCATTAACATAAAAAATTCCTCAATAAATCATAAAGTTATATCGGTTTTTTTTAATATTTTTTGAAATTTTTGTTATGATTACTATATGTGAAATAGTCAGACTTTTAGAAAAAAAAATTTACTTATAGGACATTTATGAAAAATTCTGTCGATATTCTGATAATTGATGATGATGAACTTTCTTCTAAAATTTTAATCAGTCAATTATCCAAAAATAAGTATATTATACAAAGAGCAAAAAATGGTACTGATGCTCTTGAATTAGTTGAGATTTCTCGTCCAAGAATCATTTTACTAGATATCCAAATGGAAGGAATGAGTGGAATAGAAGTGCTAAAAAAAATCAGAGAGAATTACACAGCAAGTGAATTGCCCATCGTTATGATTTCAACCATCTCCGATAGAGATACTGTTTTCCATTGCATCGCCGCAGGTGCCAACGATTTTCTATTAAAACCAATTGACCAACGAGTTGCTCGATCAAGAATTGAAGCACATTTATCAAAAAAGGAAGCACTTCTTTTATTTGAAAAAAACAAATCAATTCTTGAAACGCTAAGTTCAGTTCAGCAATTCACAAAATCTTTAGATAATGACTTTAAAAAATTAGAGTCTTTATTTAATGAAGTAATGACTGAGATACCTGATGACAAAAGTCAATTGATTAAAGATCAAATTAAAATGTCAAAAATTGTTCTGTTGAAAGTTTTAGAAAAATTGAAATGAACTCAATAAAAGAATAGTTGAGCGTAATTGTCAATTGAGTTAAGAAGATGTCAGATGACTCTGTTAAATTCAATTGCTAACGTTTAAGAATGAAGCTTTATATTTTTATTTTGTTAGCTTTTTGTTTTAACTGTTATTCTTTTTCAACATTGAATCAGCATGTTCATGTGACAAGTGATTTTTCAAATTCCTGTGAAGCAAATACTTACAAAAATTGGCAACAACTCTCGGAAAGTTTTATTTCACTGGCCTCGTTTGAGTTTATGCAGACACATCCAGGAAAGAGAATGATTGAACAAGCTTTGATTCGAAATTCACTGATTTCAAAGACCTATGCAGAATTTTTTAAAGAGGCCCAACGTTCTGAACAAACAGATATATTTTTCTGGACAGGATCTGCTGCTTTTGGATCCTATGCAGTTGGAAAAGAACTTATCCAGGCCTTCAAAAAACTTGCAGATTTAAATAAATACCCTACGAATTCAAGATTTATTCAGTATGTCTTGGATCAAAATGATTTTAAAGGAATAGGACAGAATTTATTTTATCTACATGATTTTTCACTTGCCTTAAGTCAGGCAAATTGGGCGATTTACAAAGATATTTTTTGGCAGTTTCTTGTCGCAAAAAATTGCGGAATAAAAACTGTAAAGAAACTAATTTCTGAGCTTAAAAATAAGTATGCTTACTCTACTGTAGTCAGTACTCATTATAAAAGACTCATCATGGCGTGGAGTCTAATTCAAAGGGGGATTAAATATAAGAGTCATGAATACATTGTAAAAGGCAATTTAAAAATATTATGGGATGAACAATATTTTGTATTGCAACCAATTTTATATGATCCAATTGCAGCGAAAATTGTTTCGGAATTGAAGATTTTCAACTCTCTGGCCACAGCAGGAGTAGATGAAGAAAATATAATGACTTTTAATGAATTTAGTGAAAAAAATAATCTTGAAGGAAATCTCGCAAATTTTCAAAATCGAATGCAATGGATGAATTACATGGTAAAAAAACATATTGCATTCTTCCAAGTCGTTGGACAAGATAATCAATTAGATAGAGTTTTTTCAAAACTAATTTATAACACTGATCTTGTTATTTCTCAGTATCTTTAAACGGTAATCTTCCAGAAATTTTTCAGTGTCGCCAAAAAAATCTTGTGGAATATTGTGTCGATAATAAGAGTCTTTGAAACATTCAATAATGCTCATTTTGTCTATTGATTCTTTAATTTGATCAAAGAAAAAAATGGCCTGTTCTATACGATCATCAGGATCGAGAAAATTATCAGTTCTCAGATAAGTTTCACTATCTTTAAAACAACTCAAATTGTAAGTGGTTCTTAAATCAAATAGTGGTTCCAGAAAATACTTTTCTGAGTTTCGAGAAGGTACATTTTGCAGTGTATATTTTAAAACAGAATGAAGTTTATCATATATTTTGTCTAGTTCAGGTTGAATGATAGATATATGTTCCCAATAGACAAAATTTTCAAAAATTTTGTGTTTGATCTTATCCGAAAGGATTGTTCCGCTAGAAACACTTTTGTGTATTGTAATAAAATCATTTAATATCTGATCAACATCAATGAGAACTTCTTCAAATTCGAGTGAAAAATCAGTAGCATCAATATCGTCATATGAAAATCCATTCATCGTCATCAATTCAGATAATCTGTAGGCAAAATAAAATCGCTGAAACATTTTTTGGTTTATTCGCCGAAGTGATTTACCCCAAAAGAGCCAATCGCTAGTAAGATCTTTAAAACCAATGCGATTAAAAAACTTAATGGCCCGCTCAGGACGAGAGGCCCTATCAATTCCTAAAGTCAAATGAGCAATAGTAATTGCAAAACTTAATTGTTTTTGACTATCATAAAAAATCTTGGCAAATAACAATGCTCTTTGCTCCATATCGTCTATTTCCCCAGACAGTACAAGACTTTCATTATAGAGATCTTTAATTTTCATAACTTGATCGTTGTTAAGTTTTGCAGGTAATTGGAAGGATAAAAGAATTGTTAAAGCAATATAAAAGAATCTCATAAGAAATTAACTCCTTGGGGGATGCGCGTTATTTCTATCAGTCACATACTTTTAAGAAGTAAAGAAAACAAGAGTTATTGTCAAATTGATTTTCTATTGGCCATCACCTAGATAATTAGACCCAGTTATTGATTACCAAGGAACTTTTTCACCATCGAATTGTAAAAAATTTCCAGTATCTCCAATTTTAAAATCATCTATGACCTTTAGTAATCCTTTTGCTGATTCTTCAGTTGTCATGATACCATTGTGGTTAGTCATGTCAGTTTTAACAAAACCAGGATGTAAAATTGCCACTGCTATTTCGCGTTCTTTCAAATCAATTGCCAAAGACCTTGACGCAGCATTAAGTGCTGCTTTTGACATCCGATAACCGTAATTTCCCCCAAGATCATTTTCAGATACAGAACCCATCCTAGATGAAATATTTGCGATTTTTCCACCATTTTCTATAAAAGGTAGCAGTTTCTCGCAAACCCTTAAGGCGCCAAGAGCGTTAACCGAAAATTGTTCAATCATAGAATCATAAATTAAAGTATCTAGATCTTCGTTTCTCTGAATGCCCGCATTATTGATGAGAAGTTTTATTTTTTTCCCTTCAAAATATGATGTCAATTTCTCAAGTGCATCTCGACTTGAAATATCAACTCCTGTGACGACTTCAACCCCATAAGAATCAAGTTCAGGTGTCGTTTTTCGACAAAGCGCCACTACGTGATCTCCTTTGTTCTTATACTGTTTACATAACTCAAGTCCAATTCCACGATTTGAACCCGTGATAACAACTAACGACATATTAACTCCCTTTAGATGAGATCCTTCATTAACTCTGGAGGTCTTCCAATAATTGCTTTGTTTTGCGATTCTAAAATTGGTCGTTCCAATAAAATAGGATTTTCAAAAATAGTCTTTGCCCATTGCTTAGGATTTAAATTTTTTTCTTTCAACTTTAGATCTTTATATATTTGCTCTTTTATTCTAATGCACTTTGAAGGTTCAAGTCCTATTTTTTGAAACAATTTTAACAAATCACTTTGTGTGGGTGGATTTTTTAGATATTCAATGATTTCAAAATTCTTACCTGATGCTTCTAGAAGCTTCAACCCTTCACGACTTTTTGAGCACTTTGGATTATGGTAATACTTTAACATTTTCACCTCAACTATTTAATAATACTATAACATTTATTATCTTAAGCAACGTTTTTTAACAAGGTTGATTCCATCATTCCCTCAAGTTGAGAAGTAAGTTCGTAATGATTTAGTTTAGAAGAGTATAACGCGTTAAGTATTACTTCGACAATACTCTTTAAATCTTGTCTTTTTTGAATATGTCGTAAAAACCTTTCCTTTGTAATATCTCTCCACGTGAGCATTAAATGGAGTAATATCGAAGATTCTTCTAGAGAATGATGTTCTTGAAATAAAGATGCAAATTCGTAAAACCCCTCAAATTGATTAAATTCAGCTAAAGACCAGTATAATACTCTTTGAACGGAGAAGTTTGAAATCCCTTTATGATGGACTTTGAGAAGATCTTTTATAAAAAGAGGGTTTCTGCTTCGTCCACAAATAAAAAAATAGGATGGTGAAGAGGTTTCAATTTTATGGAGTTTATCTCTAATAAAACGAATCGTATAAAATCTAGTGTCGTCAAGTAATAATCCTGATAAGCATGCATTTGCTGAAATCCTTGGAATTTCATGTCCTATGAATTCGCTGGCCATCCTTAACAAGTTTTGATTCTTAGTTGATGGAATAAGCTCAAGGATATGTGAAACGACTCTTTCATCTGAATCTTGTAGGGCCTTTATGAGCAAATCTTGTGAAATATGACTTTGCTTTTTAATTAAAATATTAAACGCAAATATTCTCACACTAAGATGAACATTGCCTTTTAAATTTCCTAATGCAATGGAGGTTACCCAATCGTAGATTTCATTCTCTCTAAAGTTTACAGCAAGCTGAATAAGTTCTTTTTGCTCATCAATATTGAGTTCAAAAAATCCATTCTGAGAAAGTGCAAGTGCATTTTGAGAGTTATCTTTATAAGCTTCTTCCAACAAACGCAACTGGTCAGATCCAGAGTGACATATATCCATTAGTTTTAAAATTTTAGTTGAGTCTTTTTGTTTTGAAATCGCACACTCTCCAAGAAATGAACTCACAAGTTCATACTGATCAGTTGAATTTTCATTTGAAAAATAATCTTTCAATTTATTTTTTAAATTATGTATTAAATAAATTCCTATCATTGTTAAAGACATGATCATTGCAAGTCCAATTTCTATTTTGATGTCATACTCAAACGCATTTATTAAAGTAAAAAATACTGTTGTAGTGGTCATGGAAATCGAACTGTAATAGAGAACCTGTTTACTTTTTAAAATAATTCTCTTGGCCCTTGTAAAATATGAAAAAAGAATATTGGTTGCAAATTCAAAAAAAGTCTTTTTGAAACTTCTTTGAATGATATCAAGAGCGATAAAACTTATTAAAAAAGGATTATAGATATTAAAAGAAACAATCGCCAAAACGGCCAAAGAATAAATAATTAAATAATTTAGTGGGGTGACTCTTCTTTTCTTAGACCAAAAATATAATAATGAATTGATAACAATTATGGCCAAACTAATTAACAAATTAAATTTGTAAATGATTGCTGTTCTTGCTTCATAACTTTGGATTTCTTCTTTTAACGCCATCGTTACCAGATATTCAGATCCAAATTTAACAAATCCAAAGACACTGAATAATAAGGCAAAGGCCCACAAAAGTCTCTTGTGGAGAGTAGATTTTTTTTGACCACTTTTTTCAGTTCTAACTTCAATTTCTTTAAATCTCATTGGAAGGAATCGGTAAGAATTGATAATTAATAATCCAATTAAACAAATTGCAGAAATAATATGCAGAAATTCAGGTCTGTAAATTTTAAACGTACTTATCACAACAAGACTTACAACAATGGCCAATTCATTAAAAACATTGGCCATTGAAAGAACTTTTGAAACGTCTTTACTGGATTGATAGCGCATACAAAATTCAGCTAAAGACCAAACGAATACTTGTGTTGTAAATTGGGCAAGTGTGTACCAGACAAAGGCCATTTGTGAGAAGTGCTGCCCAAGGACTAAAAGAGAAGAATGAAGCATAAAAAGTGTTAGAAGAATTTTTTTGAAGACAGCTGCAAATTTTATCTTTTTAGGAATTTTACTAAGTAACAAATGAAATAATCTAAAGGCAAATGCTTGCATATAAAGAATATAGACAGGATCATACTTATCTATAAAAAAGGCCAAAGAACCAACTGAGTTTACAATAATATAAACTCCAGTCAGAATGGAAGTGAAATAAATAAACAGAGTTTGATTCAAAAGCAAATATTTAGTCCTCTTTAGAAATATTTCCAATGACTTATCGGCGGATAATACCAGAATATTAAGGTCGGAATTATTTTGTTGTTTTGACTTAAGTGTTTGAAATATATAAGATTTGAATGAGTTTATTTATGCAAAGTGAATATTGTCCTTCTGGCCATTGTAAATCATGCCATTTTTTTATCACATTTGAAATTATTTTCAAATAAACTCAAGACTCGAACCAACAAGTTTAGATAACCCTAATCTTGCTAATACAAACATTACTTTGTGCATAAATTTAATTTTGCTATTAAACCTAATAATGTCTATATTATGCGCATGGGACATTTAGAGGGAATAAATATGGATATTAAGAGTGCAAAGAGTCAATTTGACGAACATGTTAGAAATTTACAAGATCAGATCACTTCTCGTCTAATGGGTTTTGATCCTGAATTAAATATGATTGAAGATTTATGGGATAGGGAAGATTTTATTGGAATGCCTGGAGGAGGGGGACGTACGAGAGCTTTTCAAGGTAATATAATTGAAAACGCTGGGGTAAACACTTCATGCATTTATGGAAAAATAAGTCCTGAGTTTGCAAAGAAGCTCAAAGCAAGCTCCGATGATTTATGGGCCAGTGGAATTTCTCTAATTATTCATCCAAGAAATCCTAAAGTTCCAACAGTGCATGCCAATTTTCGAATGATTCAAGCAGGTGATAAATTTTGGTTTGGAGGAGGGGCAGATCTAACACCTTATTATCCTCATGTTGAAGATTTTCGGTATTTCCATAATGTTTGGAAGCGGGCCTGCGAACCTTACCAATGCTATTTGGAAATGAAAAAAGAATGTGATCAATATTTCACAAATCACCATAGAAATGGTGAAATGAGAGGAATTGGAGGAATCTTTTTTGATCATTTTAATTCCGGAAATCTCCAAAATGATTTTAAAATGGTGAAAGATCTCTCTAATCATTTCATAGAATCATATTTTCCAATCGTTGAAAAACGAGTCAAAGAAGAGTGGACTTCAGAGGATGAAGAATTTCAACTCTATCGCCATGGACGATATGTGGAGTTTAATTTACTTCATGACAGGGGAACCTCGTTCGGATTGAAAACGAACGGTAGAACGGAATCTATTCTCATTTCTTTACCTGCTAGAGCAAAATTTGGTTATAATTACAAACCAAAACCAGGTAGTATCCATGAAGAAATGATGCAATTTTACTTTCCTAAAGAGTGGTAGAAGTTTAAATATTATTTTGTAATTTGACCCTCAATGGCCCTTGCAAAATTACTCCAAACAATTTCTGGTATTTTTAATTTCTTAATATTGGATAGGACTCCATTATTAAGAGCATAATAAACTCCCAGAATTGTTCTTTGTCCAAAAGGTAATTTGAGTGAAATTTCTCGGATGATCTGTCCTTTATACATTTCGGGAATAGAGCGCATTTCAAAAATGAGATTGATGAGGGGAGAGTTTTGATGGAATTCAGTGTTTATTGTTTCTGATAGAAGGAAAATCTTTCTTAACAGTGCTTTTGAAGGAGTGTAAAGCATGTCGAGTATATAAGATTTATCAAGATGTTTTTCGATTTCATCAGTATTTGGTATATTAAAATTGTAAATATCTCCGAGTTTTAACATAGTTTTAACTTTAACAAGATCTTTTTCTTTTGAGATCATATGCATAAGTCTGAATATATTGCTATCTTTTTCAGTCGATAGAGAAGGAACTCCGTAAGATTTTAAGATGAATTGTAAAATCTCATGTTCTTGAAGATTTGATTGGATATTACTTTGGAGAGAGTATTTGCTCAGATCGAGAATCGTTTGGAACTCTGATGAAGAAACCAGAATCTCTCTTCTGAGATAGGCCGCTAATTGTTTGTATTTTTTATTGAGAAGTGTTCGATGCTCAATTTGAGTGATAACCTCTGTTAAAGGAGTTTTTAAGAGTGTTGGGAGCAATTCATTTTCACAGTTTTGAGAAAAGACTGTAAATGTACAAAGGGTTAGAATAAGCATAAAAAAGTGTTTTATCATAGTTAAATCTAACATGAGTAGCGAAGCTGAACAAATGATAGATAATCAGTTTGTAAAAAAGTAAAAATCTGTCTTATTTGTAGAGAATTTCACTTGCTATATAATATAACTATCTAAATCTGTTAAATAGATGTGAACACGAGCTCTAAAAATATGTAGAATAACAGATTTATCCAAGAATTCATTTATATTTCAAAAGTCATTGTTTGGGCCAGGTTGCTAATAATCTTTGAGTTGTCATGACTTAGAAGAATATAATTTAAAAGCGGACAGAAAGAAAAATAATTGCAGCATCTGTGAAATGATACTTAGATTGGGGCAGACATAAGTCTGCCCCAAATGATTAATTTCTAGAAAATTTATTTTCACAAAGTAATTTAAGTTTTTCTCCTAAATTCTTACGATCAAGCTCAAGCTTATAATGAACTTTAGTTGTAAGTTTTTGAAAAGGTACTTTTGGGATTTGTATTCCATTTATTCTTGGAACTTCAACATCATACACATCACCTTCTTTGGTATCAAATTTTGCTCTAGTGATACTATAGATTTCTTCAAGAGTTGAGTTTCGCACTTCATATTTAAGAAGAAATTTAAAATCTTCAAGTGGATAGATAATCTGATCTGTTTTGAAAGCATCTTTAAGAGTTTTTTTCGTTAAACCCAACCAATCTCCCTCTTTTAGGCCCAGAGCAATCCAAAAATGATCCAGTTGCTCTGTATTCAATCTTTTAAAGATTCTTTCCTCATAGTATTGTTTAACGACGAGTTGACCAGTACTCAAAACTTCTTTCAACTCTTTTTCAGTCAACCGAATTCGATCAGCATTCGGGATGTCTAAAAGATGATCAAATTTATCAAATTCAACTTTACTTTTTTGTTCAATGTCTTTTTGAATTTCTACAATCTGCTCCAGAATCTGTTCAGAAATTTCATTTGTTAAACCTGTTCCGATCCCTCCGAAAAGTTCACTCATTACATTATTGTATGTTGTTTTGGCCATTTCTGATTGATATTTAACAGTTCCTTCATAGAGAAGAGCATTCTGATGATCCATTTCTGCAATCATAATCAGTAATGCAAGATCAGAGTTGATTTGAAAAAAATAATCTCTATTTAAATCTGGGCCATCTGTTCTTTTCAAAAATTGCCAATTGAGAAGTTTGATATTCTTATCAGGAATAACGCCAGTACTAAAAATCACATTTCTCCATATCGCATCCCAAGCATTTGAAGAGTTTCTTATAATATGTGCAAACGCCGTTCTGCCCACGGCCTCAGTGGCCCTTAATGCTGGTACTGCTGTAGACATTGCAGCACTTTGTCCTAGTCCTAATAACGTTTTAAGTCCTCTAAGTCCAAAAGCAAAATTCTTTGCAGTTTTTCTTTGAATTCTACTCTTTCCGCTAAATTTATCATAAACATAACTTTGTGTTTTTCTATCATAGATAAATGGTCTAACGACTAAATAATCAAAAATAGCAGCAGTAGGTGCTAATACCCAACCGGTAAGACCATATAAACCACCTACAACGGCGATATTTAAAGTCGTTGCAGTTAGGCGAATCGCTGGAAAAACAAATCCATCTAGAAGAATACCTTTTGCTCCCAAAAACCAAAAGGCGGCGATTGCATTTTTTGCACCATTTGCAAATGGGATGTCCTTCGATCGCATTTCACTGTAGTATGATTTATTTTCTTGCCACTTGTTTCTTATATAACCAGCGAAAGTTGTTTGAAATTCAACTGGATGAGCATATAATTTCCGGCCATCAACTGTTTTTTTCATTTCAAAACTTTCAGGTCCCTTGGGTTCTAAAAAAACATCGTGTGATGTGGGAAATTGCTCAATCCCTCTGAAAGAATCAGTAAGAGTTTGAGTTCCTAAAGGGCCTTTAATAACCCAAGAAGCACCCCACCAGTAAGAAGCTGACATATATTGCCATGCAATTTGTGCTAAATGTGGAAATTGCCAGAAAGGATATTTCTTAGTCAATGTGGTTTCAATATATTGGTTTATTTGTAGATATTCTTCTTCATTTAACTCTTTTCTGGGTCTTATGATTTTAAAATTCCATTTTTCGTAATAAGGGTGTTTCCATTTTGTTTTTGCAGTATCATACTCAAAAATCTTTTCAAGATCAGCTCTGATTTCACGTTCAATATTTAGAAATTCAAGTTGGGTTTTTTTAAAAATGAAAGCAGAAGTTTTTAAATTTGAATCAACCAAATCTTGATAAGTATTTTCGACAAAAGTTTTTTTCCACTCAGGTGACTGACGTGAAACTTCTCGGTCAACTTGTCTTTTTAACCATTGCTCAATTTTCGAACGTCTTGGATGTTGTTTTTTTAATTGCTCTTCGACTTTTGAGATAAATTCATAGATTGCAATATTCATTATGTCAGTATTTCTTTTGATAATTTTATTGCTTGTAATCCTCTCTAATATAAGCTCCGCTGCATTTTCTCTGATATCTTTTAACTCTTGATTGTCCTGTATTTTACTTAATACACTGTTGTAAATTTCTTCTTGCAATAGTTCAATGATTTCAGCTGAAATTCTGGTATCGTCCTTTTCTGGATAAAGTTCCTTATATTCCTTGAAGAGTTTTTCAAATCGTTCGACGTAATATTTTTCATTTTCACTTAAAGTCTCTTGTGAAATATTCAAAAGAACATCTTCAACTTTTGATTCTAGCTCAGAGTTGTAGAGGGAAAGATCATAAGTTTTGAATTCTTTTCCCTCGTTTTCCTGATTTCCTATTTCTTTTACGACATAGAGATTGTCGGTGTCAGTTTGATCTACTGGTTCAATTGAATCAATTAAATTTCTATTTCTTTTTTCTTCAACGACATTGTTAATATCAAAATCTTGGTAAACGGGGTTTTGTCTTGGAAGCCCAATGAATAAATCAATTGTGTCGTAAAGCCCATCAAGAAAATAAACGAGACCACTCCTTGCACTAAGAGGGTGAGTCGGATCAAAAATATGATTATATATTTTAACTTCAATAATATTTTTAGCTTTATCTATTCTAAGCTCATAGTTCTTTCGACGTTCAATTTCACCGGTTTGAAAAACCCAACTAAATTTCCATTTATGGAAATGACCTGGATAATCGATAGAGGGGATCATAATTAAAGCTGTTTGTTTGTAGGTTTCTTTTAATTTTTGGATATCTTGTTCGGCAAATTTTTGACTAATTTCTTTTAATTTAAGTTTATTTCCATTTAGACGTGCAAGGGCCTCAAGATTTTCGCCTTTCTTTTCATGAAATAGATCAGACATTTTGATGATTCTTTCATCTTTTTGGATTACTCCCTCTGGAAAATTAACTCGAAAGTCATCCCATATCCAGATTTTTTTTTCTAATAATTCAATCATAATAGTTTTTAAGTGTTTTATTTCTTCATCACTTACGTTTTTTAATAATTTATCATGATCGAATTCAATCGGTTTTTTTGTGTGAGTATCATCATTCGCATGGACAATAAAAGAAAAGAGAAGGGACAAAATTGAAATCATTTTCATGTAGGCTCCTTACTAATGTGAATGTTTAATCATGACTTTCTATCTGACTTAGTTGCTAATGACAATTTTATTTGTAATGAGAAATTGTTTAACGCAAGTACAAACTCAGAAAGTAAGATGTAGATAATTGGAATAATTACAAAAATAGTGAATTCAATTTGCAATATTTTCTGGCGTCATAAAATTAAATATTGCATTATTTTTTGATAATAACTGTTGACTTGTATAAGTATCAATAATCAGGAGCGATATAAACATCAATCTCTGGATTGTATTCGTGTCTAAGGATACTTCTAATTCCCTCAAGTGTTCCAGTAGTTGAACTAGGACATGTTCCACAGGCCCCTTGGTATTTTACTAAAAGAACATTGTCTTCATAACTTAGACACTGAATGTCTCCTCCATCGGCCTGAAGGCCAGGACGAATTGTTCTGTCCATAATAGATTCAATTTCTTTGAGCTCTGGAGTGAGATTCTCTCTTCTTTCTTTTTCTGGATCAGGGTCTTCGTAATCAGGATTATGCTCAGATAGCTGATCTTTGATTGTTTCGATAATTGTTAATTCAATATTATCCCAATCTTGGTAGCCGAACTTAGTTATTGTGACCGAATTATTAAAAATATGTATTTGATCAACTCCTCTAATTGAAAAAAGTGCCATTGCAAGTGGATTATGAGCACATTCTAAAGGGGTTCTATAGGTTGAACTTCCTTGCGTTTTAATTAATGCAGATGCAATGAACTTCAAAGCATCAGGGTTTGGAGTTGGTTGTAAAATAATATCAATATTTTGGTTCATAGTAATTCCAATGAAGTGTGAATTGATTTTACCAAATAATCCACTTCTTCTTTTGTATTATAAAGACAAAAACTTGCTCGAGTTGTGCCATTAAGATTGAATCTTTGCATTAATGGTTGTGTGCAATGGTGTCCTGTTCTCACCGCAATTCCTTGTTGGTCGAGTAAAGTTCCTAAATCGTTTGGATGAACACCTCCAATGACAAAAGAGCAGACCGGCCCTTTTTGAGGAGATGTTCCAATAATTTTTAAACCTTTAATCTGTTTTAATTCATTCTGTGCATAATGAAGAAGATTATTTTCATAAGTTTTAATTTCATCTAAATTTAAATTTTCCAAGAATTGAAGGGCCTCATTAAAGGCAATAAAACCTGCGATATTTGGTGTTCCAGCTTCAAACTTATAAGGAAGGTCGTTAAAAGTAGTCTGCTTAAAGGTTACAATATCAATCATATCTCCACCTCCTTGATAAGGTGGCATTAAATTAAGCAAATCTTCTTTTCCGTAAAGTATACCTACCCCGCTTGGGCCATACATTTTATGAGCACTAAAAGCTAGGAAATCACAATTTAGATCTTGTACATCAATTTTTTCATGAGCAATTGCTTGGGCAGCATCCACAACAAACTTTGCACCTACCTCATGGGCCAGTGGGATCATTTCCTTAATAGGATTTACTGTTCCAAGAGAATTTGAAGTGTGGACGATTGAAACAATTTTTACTTTTGGATTCAATAATTTTTTATATTCTTCAAATTCAATTTCTCCACTTTCAGTAATTGGGATTTCAATAATTTTTGAACCAGTTTTTTGAGCAATTAATTGCCATGGAACAATATTAGAATGATGCTCCATTGTTGAAAGCAAAATTTGATCACCTTCATTCAAAATTAAACTTCCCAATGAATGAGCTATTAGATTTAAGGAATCAGTAGTTCCTTTAGTAAAAATTACCTCTTCACGTTTCTGTGCATTAATAAAATTTCTAACAGATTCACGTGTTTGCTCATATTTTTCGGTTCCACTTTCTGAAAGGAAATGTACACCTCTGTGGATATTGGACACCTCACTTGTGTAATGTTTTGTAATGGCCTCTATTACTTTTAATGGTTTTAAAGTTGATGCTGCATTATCAAGATAAACAAGTTGTTTTCCATGTACCATTGTATTGATTTGAGGAAATAAATCTCTTATTTCACTAAAGTTAATCATTTTATATATCCTTCTCAAATTGATTAAAACGATTTTCCATTTTCTGCGAGACAAAAGATTTGACCTTAGAATTTTCAATATGGTTAATTGCATCTTGCGAAAAACCTTGGCATAACATTTTAAGTGCAGTTTTTTTATCTATGGCCCGACTTTGCAAATAAAAAAGTTCTTCGGTGTTTAATTGTCCAATGGTTGCACCATGAGAGCATTTGACATCATCTGCAGACACTAAAAGGGTAGGTAATGTATTAACTTGGGCCTTATTTGAAAGAAGAAGATTCTTATTAAGTTGCTCTGAATTTATTTGTTGAGCATCTTTTTTAACTTCAACCCGGCCATTAAAGATTCCTCTCGATCTACCAGAAAGAATGCCTTTGTAAAGTTGTTCTGAATATGTATGTGATGCTAAATGGCCAATGTAAGTAAAGTGATCTGCTTTTAACTCATTAATAAGAGGATAGAGACCATTTACTTTTGCTTGTGCCCCATTTTCTAATAAAGAAATATGACTTGTATGCCTAGAGATTTTTCCACCTAAATTAAAATTAAAAGATGAAAATTGAGCAGATTTTTTTACCATGCTTTTTAAAAGTGCTGTTTGAATCGAAGAATCATTTCCTTCTTGCTCACAAACATATTCGATATGAGCACTTTCAAGAATTCTAAAGCTCGTGACTGAGTTTACCCAAGAATCTGTTGTGTTTTCAAAACTATTGGTTTCAATAAAACATGCCTTACTAAAGGGGCTACAAGTAATTTTGAGACGGGCCTGAATGAAGGAATTTTTCCCATAAAATATATTTCTAATATGAATAGGTTCGGATGAACTAAAATCAGAATCAAGTTTGATGTTAATAACTTGTGGAGATAAGGCCTTATTGAGAGCATCCAAGGAATCTAGGCTCAAATTTTCAGTTTCATTTAAGTTTACTGATATTCCATCTTCTAATTGAGAATGATCTAAACAAAGTCTACCATTAAAAATCACAATTTGATTTTGAAAACTACTCTCATTTATTTCAAAATTTTTAACTTCATTTTGAATACTAAGTTCTTCAGGTAAAGATCGAACGAGATTTGTATACTTCCAAGATTCTAAATTATTTTTGGGTAATCCTTCACTTAGAAAATTTTGAAAAGCATTACTACGATGGGCCTTCCCAAGTTTATCTACTTCGTTTTGACAAAGTTGAATAAATTTTTCTTCTAAAATACTCATAATAATCCTACATCAACCAGTCATAGCCCTTAGACTCAAGTTCAAGGGCCAAGCTTTTGTCGCCTGTTTTAATAATTTTACCTCCAGATAATACATGGATTTGATCTGGTATAATGAAATCTAAAAGTCTTTGGTAATGTGTAACAAGCACGATAGAATTATATTTGCTTTTTAATTTATTAACTCCATTTGAAACTATCTTCAATGCATCAATATCTAGACCAGAATCTGTTTCATCAAGAAGGGCCAGCCTTGGATTAAGGACGGCCATTTGCAAAATTTCATTTTTCTTTTTCTCTCCACCTGAAAAACCTGTATTAACAGGTCGATCTAAAAAAGCGTCTTTCATTTCAAGCATTGCAAGCTTAGGGTTTAAAAACTCTCGAAAGGCATCTTCATCCATTTCAGGTACACCCTGATGCCTGCAAATAGTATTAAAAGATTCACGTAAAAAACCAATATTTGATACTCCTGGAATTTCAACAGGGTATTGAAAACCTAAAAAGATCCCTTCTTTGGCCCTTTCATCAGCTTCAAGTTCAGCTATATTTTGATACTTACCATTAATCAAATACTCTATTGTGCCCTCAGTAATTTGATAAGAGGGATGACCCGCAATCACTTTAGAAAGAGTACTTTTTCCAGAACCATTTGGGCCCATAATAGCATGAACTTCTCCGGCATTTATTTCTAAATCAATGCCTTTTAAAATTTCATTTTTTTCAACAACGACATGTAAATTATTTATTCTTATCATTTTTATTCCTAACCAATAGAATTTTCTAATTTTAATTCAATTAACTTTACAGCTTCTACAGAGAATTCAAGAGGAAGTTCCTTGAAGACATCCTTACAAAAGCCATTAACAACCATCGAGATGGCCTTCTCTGTACTCATACCTCGAGATTTTAAATAAAAAAGCTGGTCCTCACTTATCTTACTTGTTGAGGCCTCATGCTCAACAGTGGCCGTATTATTTTTCACATCAATATACGGAAAAGTATTTGCCTTACATGAATCACCAACCAACATTGAATCACATTGCGAATAATTTCTCGCATTTGTTGCCGAAGGCATGACTTTCACTAATCCGCGGTAATTATTTTCAGATTTTTCAGCAGAAATTCCTTTAGATATAATAGTCGACTTAGTGTTTTTTCCAATATGAATCATTTTTGTGCCCGTATCTGCTTGCATGAAATGATTCGTTAATGCAACTGAATAAAAAGCACCTTGTGAATTGTCTCCAATTAAATTACAGCTTGGATATTTCCAGGTAATAGCTGAACCTGCTTCAACCTGCGTCCATGAAATCTTAGAATTTATTCCTTGGCAGTTGCCTCGTTTCGTCACAAAATTGTATATTCCACCCTTTCCTTCCTTGTCTCCAGCATACCAGTTTTGAACAGTTGAATATTTTATTTCTGCATTATCAAGGGCCACTAATTCCACAATCGCAGCATGTAGTTGGTTTTCATCTCGTTGAGGAGCTGTACAGCCTTCCAAATAATTAACGTAACTAAAATCATCTGCAATTATAAGTGTTCTTTCAAACTGTCCTGTTTCTTTTGCATTTATCCTAAAATATGTAGAAAGGTCTAAAGGGCATGTAACCCCTTTGGGAATATAGACAAATGATCCATCACTAAAAACTGCCGCATTGAGAGCAGCGTAAAAGTTATCAGTATAAGGTACCACTGTACCTAAGTACTGCTTTACCAATTCAGGATGATTTTTTACGGCCTCTGAAATAGAACAAAAAATAACTCCCACTTTTTCAAGCTCTTCTTGGTGAGTTGTTCCCACGGAAACACTATCAAATACAGCGTCAACAGCAACCCCGCTAATTCTTTTTTGTTCATCAAGTGGAATTCCAAGCTTTTCAAAAGTTGCCAGAAGTTCAGGATCGACCTGATCAAGACTTTCCAGATTTTCTTTTTGCTTTGGTGCCGAATAATAATAAAGATCGTTGAAGTCAATTTTGGGAATTTTAAGCTTGGCCCAAGAAGGAGGAGTCAATGTAAGCCAATGCTTATAGGCCTTAAGTCTATAATCTAAAAGCCATTGAGGTTCATTTTTTTTTGCTGATAACTTACAGACAATTTCCTCATTGAGACCCTTTGGAAAATCTTCTGTTTCAATATCTGTATAAAAACCATATTTGTACTCTTTATCGAGTACGTCTTCAGTTGACATGTTTTTCATCCTCTTTAGAAATCTTTAATTGGCCATCAACATCTTTGACTCCAAAGAGAAGCTCATCTAAGCAAAGACGTCCTAAAAAATCATTGAGCTTATCATTAAGAGACTCTACGGGAGTTCGAATATTGCAATTTTTATAGAGATCACACATCCCTTTTTCTGATCTGCACAGGGACTCAAATTTTTTCCCCTCAATCATTTCAACTAATTCCTTATATGAAATTCGATTTAAGGGTTTTGAAAGGGTGTAGCCTCCTTTCACTCCTTTAATTGAACTCAGAATGTCATTTTGGTTCATAATCTGCATGACTTTGGCCGTTGTATCAAAGGGTGACCCAAATTCATCACAGACTTCCCGGGCGCTGGTGAGTTCACTTTTTTCTTTTGACGCGATTAGTTTAAGCGCCATCAGGGCATATTCGACCTTTTTATTTATTTTAAGCATAACTAATTAAAACCTTTGTGTTGCCTGATTTTTATGCCCGAAAATAGGGTAAAAATCAACTTATTTCTAAGATTATAACATAAATAAGGCTAAAAAACCCGTATATAGTGCATATTGCCTTTTTTCGCCCCATAATTTATACCCAATTGTATGTTTTTATAGAGGTATGGATACAGTGATTGAGAGAAGTATTATAATTGCAGTCGCGGGGGGAAGTGGTTCAGGGAAAACTACATTCGCCAACAAACTTCTCAATTCCATTGGATCAGATAATTGCACAGTGATATCCCAAGATAATTATTATTTTGATCAGTCCCATTTATTCGATGTCGATGGGGGAAGTGTGAACTTTGATCATCCTAACTCTTTAGATTTTAACTTGATGGCCTCACAACTTCATTCTTTAGGCAGGGGAATAGAAATTGATTATCCACAATACTGTTTCAAAACCCATAGCAGATTAGAAAATCCTTTAAAGATCGGGCCAAAAAAATTTATGATCCTAGATGGTATCCTCATTCTACACTCTGAAATTGTAAGAAAGAGCATAGATTTTGCTTTTTTTCTTGAAGTCCCTGAAGAGCACCGATTTGAACGTAGAGTTAATCGAGATGTACTAGAAAGAGGAAGAACAAGAGAAGGTTCTTTGCAGCAAATACAGACTCATGTTAAGCCAATGCATGACAAGTTTGTAGGGCCCTCAAAACAGTGGGCCCATGAAGTTTTGCTTCATCCAACACTTGAATGCTTGGATCGTTTTGCAGAGAATTGGAAAGAGACAATTTCAAAAGTGGTGAGTCTATAAATTGTGTTTTTCTCCTCCACAGATATTGAGGATTTTTACAACTTCTTCAAGGTCATCACAATGATATCTTCCGGCCTTGTCACAGAGATATCTTAAACAACTTCCACCATCGTAATTATTTCTGCAGGCATGGTTAATTTGTTGAATTTCAGAAATATCATCATATTCATAGCGATCAAGAAATTTTACAGATACTTCAAGACATAAAGCACTGATATTTCCTCGACAAGAACTTGCGATTGCTTCTATTTCACTATGATCATCGCATTTATGTCGATCTAAATACTGGCAAGTTCTTTCAACACATTCCCCATTTTGGTTTCCAAGACAATAATTTTTAATTTTTAAATAGTCGTCCTGGCCATCGCATGCATTTCTTCCCAAGTATTTACAGCTGGCCTCAAAACACGAAATTCTCTGTTCCTCATCAGGAAGACAAGGTCTACGGTGATTGACGCTAAGAACAGCATTAGAACTTAAGTTTATTTCATCTTGCATGAGAAATTCTTGCAAGATTTTATGTAGAATTTGATCACTGGATTGAATTGAGGCAAATAATTGAAAATTTAAACAATTAAATATTAAAATTAAAAAAATCTTTCTCACAGAAGTCTCCTCTATAAAGTTTATTGAATCATCTTTCCATACCAAAAGAACATATACAAATTTAGAAAACTAAAAAAATCTATCTGGCCTAAGAACTTATAGATAAATATTTCAAAGGACCTTTAGCATGTCTGATTTTTACGTTAGAAGTTCTTTTTACCTTAAGGATTTCTAATGAAAATATTATTGCTCATTTCTATGTATTTAATGTCCCAAACACTTTTTGCAAATTATTCGATTGGAAATTATTGTGAAATTCTTCTTCAGGGTAACGAAAAGAATGCGGGAGAATCAGAAAAGATTTTACATTTAAAAACAAGATTATTTGAAAGACTTATAACCAACAGAAAAATTGAATCGCTTGTGGGGAAAATTGAAAAGTATGAGTTTGTGGAAGACAGAATTGATAATATTTCAGAACAACATCTTGGAAATATTATTCTTGCTCAAACAATTATTGGTAGAAACATAATTTTTCCGAATGTAATCACAAAAAAGGAAAGTATTTTAATTGAAGGTGAAAAAGAAATTCGCCAGTTTTTGGAGGTCGCAGAGCGATTATCAAAACAAATTCACACTTCATCGAGCAATAAGAATAAATTTATTAAAATACAAAAGAAAATACTTAATTATTTTTTAAAAGGAAATATGACACTGGCCGCTATTTTATTTGGAAGCGGAATGATTGATTATTTATTTGATCTATCCCAATTTGGTTCACAAAGATTTGCTATTTCCACAGCATTTTTTATTCAGAGCTTGCTATCTTTTAAAATACTCACTCCAAAAGCTGAAAGAAAATTTCAAGGTTTATCAACAATGTCTTCAAATATTTTGGATTTATTAGATAAGAAAAATCCTGATTCCTATTATTCGTCATTTCAAATCGGACAGGTCGATAATCTCTATGAAAGTATGTATTACAAAAAAAACTTGAACGATATAGAGAAATTAGAATTAGATGAATATCGCCAGCTGGATTTCTATTTTTATCATAATGATCATTTTTATAAAAACAGAAAGACGGTATCTTTTTTTGGAAATAGAGAAGAAGCAATTAAAGAAATTTTTAATAAAACAGGGACGATTATAGATAATATCATAGTGGGACTCGTCAACAACTTTTTCTATACTGATGAAGGGACCCCCGTTCTCATTATTGACTACTTTTCGATGAGAGTAAAAATTGATGGAAAATCTCCAAAGAAAGAAGAAAAAAAGAAGTCAAAAGTTAATCCACTCTTTGGAACAGGCCTAGCTGGGCAACACTAAAAAAAGGCCCCTTGCGAGGCCTTCTTATTTTAAATTTGACATAACAAGCTTGGGATATTCCTAATCCCTGTGTGGTGAAGGTTTTAGCCTGCTTTTGCCAAAGGTGAAGTGTTTAGAACATCAGACAGAGTACTTAAAAATGTTTTTTTACCAAATGGTTTTGGTAGAAAATACGCATTATCCATGTCGTACTTATAAAAATCATCAACACTGTTGGGATCAACTGAGATGAAGAGAATAGGTACATCTACATGCATACCTAAACGCAATAGTCTAACGTATTCAAAGGCCTTATAGTGGCTTAAGTTTACATCTATGACGACAAGATCGACCTTATTATAGGACATGTATGTTAAGGCCTCATATTCATTTGTAAATGATACATTTTCAATTTTTGAGTTTTTACCTAAGAAACTGTTAATCATTCCGAGCAAATCATTATCATCATCTATTGTGACTATTTTTGCTCCAGTACTGGCCTTCTTACTTACAAACTCAGAAAGGATGGTTAAATTTTCGTTTTTAAATGGACTCATTCTTTGTCTCCTACCAACGTGCTACATTAATCGACAAAATTTATCTGTAAGTTTAATCTTAATTCACTTCAACTTTTTTTCAAGGATAAGATTTTCTTTGCCCTGAAGTTAAATAATTTCAATTGATTAGAGAGGATGACATTTTTTTTTACCTCCCACCCAGGTTCAAAATGCTGCAAATAAATGCCAAAAAAATGTGCTGATCCAATGATTTCAGATAATTGGATATGACTGACAAATATTTGCGTTTACATACTTATTCTAAGGAGTTATGAAGCAGCTATGCAAATTTTTCTTTTCATCAGTCTTACAATTCTAAGTTGGATAACTCCTCTATCGTTAAGTGCAAGTTCACCAACTGCCTATAATTTAAGAACTCAACAAGTCTCAAAACTAGACAACTTACATAAATACAATGTGTTAGTATTCATGCAAAAGAGTTGTCCTTGTTCGAATAACCATTTTGCTCACCTCAAAAACTTAACGGATGATTTCTCTGAGTTTTTTGGTTTTAGTGGAATTATTCTTGATTCAAAAGAAACAGGAGACCAAGAACTCGAAAAGCACTTTTCTAAACTTGGCCCTAAATTTGATCTTTTCCATGATAGATCTAAAAAATTTCTCACTCATTTCAAGGCCATTAAAACACCACATGCTTTTGTTGTTGATAAAGAAGGACAAATTCTCTACCACGGTGGTATTAGCAATACAGTCAACCCAAGCAGTAATTCTAAATTTTATCTCAAGGAAGTTTTAACCAAACTTATTAAGAGCGGGAAATCTCCCTATGAATATAAACGAGCAATTGGTTGCTATATTAAACGCTAACAAGGATATATAATGAAATTAAAAAAAATCTTAGTATTTTTAGTTTTAAGCTCACTTCTTATTGGATGCGGGCCATCTCCATTACTTAATCACCTTGATGAAGATGAAGCTGCTGAACAATATAAAAAAGGAAACCTCGAAGTTTCAAGAACAATCTCAATTCCCTATAGTGGAGTTTCTGTAGAATATTACTGGTCTGTAAAAAGAGTCACTCCTCCTGATGAAAAAAGCAACTTTAGTAAGATTGTTCTATTTTTTACTTATGATGAAAACAACGAATTAATTAAAGAAAATGTAGAACTACAAGATTTTTACCCATATATGCCAAACATGGATCACTCTGATGGAATCAGATTCAGAAATTTTGAAAAGATAGAAGATGGTATCTACGTTGTCGAACCAATCAATTTCTTTATGCCTGGAAACGAAGTCGGATGGAATATCGATTTTACAATTCTTATTGATGGAAAATCTTACGAGATCACTCTTAATGAAATTTTCCCTGAGCAATAAATTTCTCATTTTTTTATTTTCAATAACATTGGCCAGTAAATCTTTGCTGGCCTCTGGCTGTTGTGGCGCCGGTGCAAGTTTACCAAATCTTATCGTTGCAGATCAAAAATCTATTATTTCAGGGACACTCACTCGTGAAAGACTGGTTGGTGTAGATAGTACAGGCTCAAAAGTTTATAAATTTAAAAAATTTACAGATCAAGAAATTCAACATCTTTTTGGTTTTAAGGCCAGTTATCTATTAAGTGATTATTGGCAAACAGGTATAACATTAAATACTGTCTATAATACGAAAGGAGTAGGAGAAGATTCCTTTTATGATTCCCTTCATTTTGGAGATACATCTGTAAGCATCGCCTATGAATTTTTGCCCGAAACTACTTATTCACCCATTAAACCTAGAGGATTTGTTTATTTTAAGATAACTCTGCCTACGGGAGAAAGTATTTATGACGTTACAAATCCAATTGATGTAAGTGGACAAGGTTTTTATCAATCAACCTATGGACTGGCGCTTGTAAAACATTTCAATTGGGGAGACTTATCATTCTTTTCTGAGGCAACCAATAAATGGTCTCGTAAAGTTAATGACAAATTTCTAGACCCAAATTATTCTGTCAAGCTTTATACAAATTTAGACTACCAGATAAGTCCAACCATGAGAGGAGGGATCTCAACTGCATATAATTACAGATTCCCTTATAAATTTCTCGCTAGAACAATTCCATCTTCGTACCATTGGGATTTGTCAGTTTCCTTCACACACTCGCTAGGTGAAGGTTACTCCGTTGGATTAACTTATACAGACCAAACAATATTAGGTCCCGCTAAACTTGATCCTCTTAATCGGTCAGTTAGTTTACTTCTTTCAAAATCATTTTCACTATAAAAAATTTTCTTAGTAATGTTTTTTTCTAAAATTCTCATAAATTTAACTTTGCGAACGATAAGCAGTTCATGGATACAAAAAGAATAAAAAAAACATTTGAAAATTTAAAAGTTAATCTTTATTTTGGCCTACTTTCTGGTTTGCCCTTTGTCCTTTTTCTACTTTTTTACATCGCACCGAAAGTAGAACAAGATAAAATGAAAGCAAAACAAGAAGCAGTCAAATCTTCAATAGATAGTGTCTATTCTGGAATAAGTTCAATTTATAAAAGGGCCATAAAAGGCGAATTAACTGTTGAGGATGCCCAAAACAGGGCCAAATTGATAGTCTCTCAAGTTCGTTTCATGGGAGAAAACTATATTTGGATACAAGACTCAAAAAATAAAATGCTTATGCATCCCGTTAAGGAAGAATTAAATGGCAAAGATATGACCGATTTTAAAGACCCTAATGGCGAATATTTATTCAGAAATATAAGTAATCTAGCAAAGTCTAAAGGCGAGGGTTTTATCTCTTATGTTTGGCCAAAAGTAGGTGAAAGTCATCCAGTTGCTAAAGTTTCATTCATTCGACATTTCAAAGAATGGGACTGGATTATTGGCTCTGGTGTCTATGTTGATGATGTTCACACAGCTGTTGCCTACGAAAAAAAGGTTCTTTATCTGGCCATCACTTTTGCAACCTTGCTTTGTATTGTTTTCTCTTTTTATTCTGGTTTATATCAAATTAAAAATGTCGTCATACCAATCAAAAAATCAATTTCATCTCTAACTCATTCTATTCTTGGATTGAAAAAAAGTTCTGGCGAAATGCAAAAAGTAGGCAATACCATTTCAGATGGAGCTCAAAATCAAGCAACCCAAATTGAACAAACATCTGCCTCAATGGAACAAATTAAAACGACAGTTGAATTTAGTGGAAAAAATGCTGCTAAATCGAGCGACATTTCAAAAGAAAGTATGATTCAGGCCAATAATGGACATGAAATTATCGAGAAAATGGCACTCGAAATGAAAAAAATCGATGAGAATTACCGACAAATAATGAATGAAATTGAAAAAAGTGGCGAAGAATTTCAAAAAATAATTCAAGTTATTAATGAAATCGAAGACAAGACTACTGTAATAAATGATATCGTGTTTCAAACAAAGCTTTTATCATTCAATGCTTCAGTTGAGGCCGCTCGCGCAGGTGAACACGGCAAGGGGTTTGCTGTTGTTGCTGAAGAAGTTGGAAATTTAGCAGGAATGAGTGGAAGTGCAAGTAATGAAATTTCTGGAATATTAAGTCGAAGCATTGAGAACGTAAAATCAATTGTAAGTACGACAAATTCAAGAGTTAAAACATTAGTAGAGCAAGGTAAGACTAATCTAGAAATTGGAATGAAATCTGTTGAACATTCTCAAATTTCACTCCAAACAATTTTAGAGAACGTAAAAAATACAGATAATATGGTTAATGAAGTCATGAGAGCGGCCAAAGAGCAAGAAATCGGGATCACTGAAGTAAACTCCGCCGTTATTGAATTAGATAAAGTGACACGAAATAACTTAAATCTGGCCAAAAATTCTTCAGAAATTTCACAAGCTGTTCATCAAGAAGTTTCAAATATTGAAAAGCTTGTCATTGATCTTGGAAAACTCATAAAAGACAATAAAGCGGCCTAAAAAATCGAACTACATCTTAAGCGGTGTAGGAATTCCCAACAAAGAAAGACCTTTAGACATTGTTTGAAAGCACGCATGAGAAAGGGCCAGTCTAGATTTTGCTAGATCTTCAGTTTCAGCTTTTGCGATAGGACATTCAGCATAAAAACTATTATAATGCTTTCCAAGTTCATACAAATAGCTACAAAGCCCTGATGTTTTGTACTGTTCTGCTGCCTGTGCAACGACATTATTAAACATCAAAATTTTAACCATTAATTCAATTTCTTGCGGTTGAACCAAAAGATTCCAATTCACTCTTTGCTCTTTATTGAAATTTTGTTTTAAGCATAGTGAGTTTATTCGCGCACACACATATTGGAGGTAGGGCCCCGTTTCACCATCAAGCTTTAGCCATTCATTCATATCAAAAACAATTTTTCGATTATTATCCATTCTCACCATTCCATACTTAATGGCCCCATTGGCAACAATCCTGGCCGTTTCATTGATTTCCATATCACTCCACTGGCCTCTATATTTTTCAAGATATTGATCAATGATTGTTTTTTCCATATTAGATATGAGATCCATTAAAGGAACAATATTTCCTTTTCTAGAACTCATCGCCCCATCTGGTAACTCAACAAAATCATACTGGAGATGATAACAATCTTTTGCTTTTTCAAATCCAATTTTTTCTAATACTTTAAAAACTTGCTGAAAATGAAAGGCCTGTCTTTTATCGACAATATAGACATTTTTATCAATTTTAAATTCTTCAAACTTCTTACGTGCTAATTCCACATCTTTTGTAGAATACAAACCAGTTCCATCTGATTTTATAAGAATACAAAAACCAAGCTTTTCATCTTCGAATCGCATCCCAATAGCACCCTGATCCTCAACCAGAAACCCCTTTTCTTCCAATTCTTTGGCATATTTAACAGAGGGAGCATCTACTTCAGATTCAAAAAACCAACGATCAAACTTAATATTGGCCCACTGGTAGGCCTTGTTCATTAGATCAATTGACCATTGCCTTGTTTCTCTCCAAAGTTCATAGTATTCTCCCTTAGCACTTTCAATTTCTTTAAGAATCGCCGTTAATTCACTTCGGTTTTGATCTTCTTTTTCTGTTCCTTTCTCATCCTCTAGAAGTTTATTCGCACTTGCATATATATTTCCCAGCCAAGCTCCCTTATTTTCAGTAGGCAGATCTCCTGAATATCTATTTTTCACATACCACAAACATTTTGCAACGTGTGTTCCAACATCTCCAGGATATGTCGCACTGATGACTTCTTGGCCAGAGTAACGAAGGATTTCAATGAGTGCATTTCCCAGGCATAAGTTTCTCATATGTCCAACATGTAGCACCTTATGTGTATTGGGTTGTGAATATTCAACCATTGTTTTTGGAGTGTTATCAAATAATGGGGCCGTAAAAAAAACATCGTTTTCAATATCAGTAGCAATATGTTCGCCAAATGAATTTCCGTCGATAAAAAAGTTTAGATAGGGGCCAGCTGAGATAGATTTGAGTGAGAAGTTTCTTGAATCAATCTTATTTTTTAAGCTTTTTGAAATCTCTGCAGGAGCTTTTTTTAAGTCTTTGGCAAAAGGAAAACAGGCAAAAGCGATATGGCCCATTTTAAAATTTGGCGCCAACGAAAGCTGCTTAAAAATCTCTATTATACTCAATTCAATAAGGTTATATTCCTCTTTCAGGGCCAGCTGGATCTGCTCAGCAATTAATGTTAGAATTTTGTTATGGGCACGCAACTTCATAGGGATCCTTATAGATATAATTTGAGAAGGAGTATGCCTTATCTGATGTGATTTGTCATTTATTTGGATGTTTCTATGATTATGAGATTAGTGTTGCTTTTATGTCTTACAAACAATGTTAAAGCTGATTTTTTAATTAGGCACGATGGTTTGCGATCGGCCCCAGTCGTAGATGAGATTGATTCAAAGTACCAAATCGGGGGGGATTTAAGTTTTATAGAGAGGCTTTATGAGTCGCGTCAGATTTCACGGGAATATTACGAAGGTAGCTATTTAATTTTCAATTGTGACGATGGACATTTTGCTTGTGTAAACGAACGAGGCTTTAACTATTGCAAAGATAAAAGAGAATATGCAGTGGCCAGGGGAGAATACTTTTTACCGTGTGGCCCATTAAAAAAATTCAAAGATCTAACTGAATGCTTACATGAGCAAGATCAACATGTGTATAGTCTATTTAACAAGAGTTTTTGTCATTTTAATCGCAGTATTCAGATTTTTAGATAGTACTTTTGAGAAATTTGACGTCTACATCAAATCAATTTACGATTTTTTAAAAT
>JACKAK010000012.1 GCA_020635115.1 Halobacteriovoraceae bacterium
ATTCAGGAATAATTGTACTGACAGAAAACTTTAAATACAATGTTTGTCTCAATGCTATTTTGAGGGCAAATGTTCCATAAAATGTTTCACTACTCTCACTATCAGTTGGTTCTTCATATTCAATTTCTGAGTAATCTGTTTGGTTAGTGAAGATAATTTTAGTTTTGCTTTTTGCTAGTTGTCGTCCATAACCAAGACTAATCGTTGGTATTAAAAACGATCCATTGCTGGCAAAAGCTTGTCTAAGTCCAACTGAGTAGTTTTGTTTTTGAACGTCTGAATGAATTCCAGTTAATTTGTAGTTAGAATCACTTGTTTCAATTGAATTTTTCTCCCTTCCAACTTCGTCATTCATCGAAAAATCTAGTTCAATTGCTGTTAATCCCCAAAAATACCATGCAATGGAAGAGTGATAAGTTTTTGTTGTGATGTATGATTGATCGCTACTACCATAGACAAAACGGTCATATCCATAATCAAAACTAATTTCAGTGACTGCAAAAAGTTTTGAAGTACATAACAATAAAAATATAAAGACTAAATTCTTCATAAGGCACCTAAAAACATTTTACATTGTTCAATATCGCAAAGCAGGATGGAAAATTTGAACCTAAATAACCGATGATTTCTCCCGGGCAAGTCTTGCAACTCTTCCTAAGCTCCTGAAATTTTAGTAGTATTCAGGTATGAGTGAACAAATACAGACAAATTTTAAAAGTATTAAAATTACCGTTCTTCAATCTTATGGTGAAGGAATAGAGATTGATCTTTATCTTCAAATGAAAAGTGGACGTGTTTTAAAAATAGGTCATAAGGGTGATGAGGCCCGTGACCTTTATGAGAAGTATACTCAAAAAGGTGTCGATGAACTTTTTTTAACAGAAGATGATTATAATTTCTTTGTAAAAACGGTTAGGGATAGGCTTTCCGCTCTTGTTGCTGACGAGCAAACTCCAGAGGAAAAAGAGGTAAAAGCACTGAGTTCGGGACATGATTTATTCAAATCCATTCTGGCACAAGGAGGACTTGATGAAGAGAGAGGACCAATTCTTAAGTCTTTAACGAATGGAACGATTAAGGCCATTTCAAGAACCAATATTTTTCAAAAATATAAGATTTTCAAACAAATGTGTTCTGAGCAATATTTGCATGCCATGATGACTGGTTATATCACGAGTATGATGATCGACCAGACGGATTGGACTAACGATGAAAATAAACATAAGGTTGTGATGGCCGCACTTTTATGTGATGTTCTTTTGGAACAGGAAGATTTTAAAATCATGAAACATTCTCTAACAAAAAAAGACCTTCCCGATCGTATTATTCAGCATCCACTAACCACCTCACAAATGCTGGCCAAAGATAGTAAATTTATTCCAAGTGAAACACTAACAGTTGTATTGCAGCATCATGAACGTCCAAATGGATCGGGATACCCAAAATCACTTCAGTATCAATATATTAAACCTCTGAGTGCGTTTTATATTGTTGCCAATTATTTTACTGAAAAAGTTTTTACTGAAGATTATACAGAGGAAAATAAAAATCAAAAAACGCTAGAAGTTCTAGGTCATGTAAAGGAAAAATTTTATAGTGGCCCCTTTAGAAAAGCACAGGAGGCCTTAGAAAAGGTCTTTTCTTCACTTGTTGTGTAAAATTTTAATTTTATCTAAAACGCTTATATCCTTGAGGCAGTCTACGTCCATGAATATTTAATATCTCACCTTGAGCAGAAAGGGCCGTTGAACTTGTGACTTTAAGATCTACCCAATTCCACAAGAGGTTATCGTCGGTATTATTTTCAAAATGTATGATACGGTTGCAATCTGTTCTTCCTTTCCATTTTTCTTGTCCTCTCATTTTACTTTTTCCATCAACAAGGACCGTATAAGTTTTGTCGAGCATTTGTGAGCGAATTTTTTCTTGGATTGATAATTGAAATTTTTGGAGATTTCTGAGTCTTTCACCTTTTATTTCTTTGCTTAAAAAATCTTCCATTCTAGCAGCTTTTGTTTTAGCTCGAGGAGAAAAAACATAAGAATAGATAAAATCAAATTGAGCTTTTTCAAGAAGATCTAGTGTTTCTTGATATTCTTGATCTGTTTCATTTGGGAAACCTACAATAATGTCTGATGATATCACTATATCACTCTTGGCCTTTCTTAGTTTGTCAAGTAATGTGAGGTAGTGTTCTTTTGTATATTCCCTAAGCATTCTTTGCAAAACAGTATTGGAGCCAGACTGGACAGGGAGATGGAGATGTTTAGAAAGTTTTTTTGAGCTTCCATGAGCATCAATTAATTCATCTGAAACGTCGTAGGGATGACTTGTTGTATATCTGAGGATTTCAAGTCCGTCTATCTTATCTAGTTCATAGATTAATTGAGCGAGGGACTCATTGTTTTCTTTTCCATATGAATTCACATTTTGCCCTAATAATGTTACTTCCTGTATGCCTTGATATTCTACAAGCTTTTTAATGTCAGTAACGACTTCATTTAGTTTTCGAGATTTTTCTCGGCCACGGGTGAACGGGACGATACAATAGGAACAAAATTTGTCACATCCTTTAATGATGTTTACAAATGCTTGAGGGGTTCCGTGAGCAACTTTAGTTTCTATGGAATAGTTTGAGCTTCTGTCCCATGAATTTACGTTAAACTTAGATTCTCCGCCCAATGTTCTGAAAACCATGTCATTTATCTGATCAATCACGTCGGTACCAAAGGCAAAATCTAGGTGTTCATATTTTTTTACTAACTCTTTTCCTTCAGTTTGAGCGACACATCCACCTACTCCAACAATGAGATCTCTTTTATTTTTTTTATTGTGTTTGATTTCGCCAAGATGAGAGTAAAATTTTGAGTTAGCAAGATCTCTAATTGCACAAGTGTTAAACAATATGAGGTCGGCCTGGTCTTTATCTTCAGTAGGAGAATAATTAAGTTCGGATAAATGAGAAATTATTCTTTCAGAATCGTGGTAATTCATTTGGCAGCCAAATGTTTTGAGAAAAACTTTTCTTGGGGGCAATTGCATTCCAGCGATTTCTTTGACATCGCCATTGTTTTGTAGATTTTCCATTACGGGCCTTTGTTTATAAGGATAACGGTTTAAAGTAGGCGGATTTAATATCAGTTTGCCTTGCTTTTGCAAAGAGTTATTAAGATCTCTTAAGGTTTACTTAATACTATTGACTAAACCCACAAAAAACACGAAATAGGAAAATAAATCCCCCTTATCTTTTTATTTTCAAATACTTTAGGGTGATTCCTTAATTCCGATAGGAATATTGAACAAATTTACAAAGGATTTCTCATGCAGATACTTGTTTTAGGGGCCAAAGAATATGCAGCTATTTACAAACTGAATTTAGAAACATTTTTAGGATTGAATGTCATACTTAAAAAAAATATTGATGAATCTCCTACGGATGTTCTTGCTTCTTCGCTTATTATTTCACCTTCACCAAAAGAAGATGAATTAGGAAGTACTTTAAATAAATTTATGTCCAGTCAGGATTTAGATACTCCCATAATCTATATAGGTGAGGGAAAATTTGAGCGAGATAAAAGTTACAATTTAAAGTCTTGGTCAAATGTAAAAGTATTGGTTCATACTGCTTCTAAAGCTCTTAACGTAAAAATTGTTGATCAGAAGGAGAAATATTCAAGTGGAATTAAAAATATTGATCTGGATATTCTTAAAGGACTTAAAAATTGTCCTATTTCATTATTTATGAGGGTTGAAGGAAGAGGATCACAGTTTGAATTTGTAAAATTATACGATAAAGAACAAATTTATAATCCAGACATCGTTTCTTCATTAGAAAAGAAGGGTGTCTCAGAGATTTATATTAAAGCACCAGATTATATCCCTTTGATTAACTTTATTACTGAGTCTTTTATAAAATCGTTAAATACTGACTCACTTACTCTAATTGAAAAGTTAGAATTATCTGACAATGCTAGTAATTTTATTAGGGATATTGTCCTTTCTTTTGGTGTAACGGAAGAAGTGTTAAAGTTGTCTGATGCGGTAGCAAAGAACTTTATAACTTTTTGTAGAAATACACCTAGCTTAAAAAAGATGTTTCAAATTTTATCTAATCCTTCAAATGTCACATTGTCTTCAAGAGCGCAGTTTATATCCACAATGGGTATTCAATATTTGATTAAAGAAAATAAGTGGAACAATGAAAACTTTTTTATAAAATTTGCCTATGCGGCCTATTTACATGATCTTTTGATACCCAATACTAAACATCATTTCATTGATAGCGATGAGAAGCTTGAAGCTAGTCATTTAAGTGGTAAAGAAGAAAAATTAATACTCCAACATGCAAATTTAATGTCTGACTATGTTAATACAAGTGGAATGTTTCCAAGTGAGGTTTCAACGATCATAAAGCAACATCATGGTTCAAAAAATGGAATTGGTTTTGACTATGCTAATCCAGAAGGTATTCATCCATTTTCTCAAATTTTTATAGTTATTGAATCACTCTGTAATCTGACCTTTTCTCAAAAGAATAACGCAGAGCTACTCCCTGAAAAACTATTTGAACAAATTAAAAAAGATCTTATTCATCAGAAGTATCAAGAAATCATCGATCGATTTCTTCAGATAATAAAAAGGGCCTGATTACTCAGGCCCCATAGATTAATTATTTAAAAAATAATTAATTACTTCTTCTTAGCTACTTTTTTAGTAACTTTCTTTGCCACTTTCTTAGCAGCTTTTTTAGTAGCTTTCTTAGCTACTTTTTTTGTAGCTTTTTTAGCTACTTTTTTTGTAGCTTTCTTTGCTACTTTTTTTGCAGCTTTCTTTGCTACTTTTTTTGTAGCTTTCTTTGCTACTTTTTTTGTAGCTTTCTTTGCTACTTTCTTAGTCGTTTTAGCCATTGACATCCTCCTAGTTTTTACAACTATATAGGTAAAGAATAATCACTTTTTTATTTTAACGCAAACAAAAATCAAAAAAATTTTAATTTTTTTTTTACTTCTGTTTTTTTTGTTCTTATTCATACATCGGTAGTTCTTTTTGAAACTTGAAAAAGAAAGTCCTAAAAAATTCTAAAACGATTGAAACATCGACTGGCAAAGGGTTTCAGAAATTCGACTTTTTAAAAATCTAAAATGGACCAACTTTAGACAGAAAAAAACTGTAGACAGAATCATCAAAGAGATCATCGAGTAATAGGTAAAAATTTCGATAAAAGATAAAAAAAGGATCCAAAGTTAAACAAATGACAATTTTTTATGGCAAATTTTCTCATTCATGCCAGCTGTATTTAAAAATGAGCTCTCCATTTTCTTCATCGATCTCAATTTTTCCTGGTTTCATATCATCTTTGATGATCATTTTTCGAGATATGACGAGATTAATTTCCTTTTCGACAACTCTTCTTAAGGGCCTAGCACCCATTTTGGGATCAAATCCTATTTTAGCTAGCCACTCAACGGCCTTATCAGTGATGAATAGTTCAACCTTTTTTTCCAATAAGGTGAGTTGAGTTTGATAGATAAATTTTTTAACAATATCAATCACTTGAGTATGGTTCAATTCATTAAATTCAATGATGGATGAGAGACGATTTCTAAATTCTGGAGAAAATGTTTCTTTTAAAGCTTTCTGTCCCTTAAATTTTATTGTTGAAGAAGAGCTACTCAGACCTATTTGTCCTCCTTCCATATCTCTTGCGCCAACATTTGATGTCATAATTATAATGGTATTTCTAAAATCTGTACTTCTACCTTGAGAGTCTGTTAATTTTCCATGATCAAATACCTGCAAAAGAATATTATAAATATCAGGATGGGCCTTTTCGATTTCATCTAAAAGAAGAACAGTATGAGGATTCTTTTTGATGACATCTGTTAACTTTCCCCCCTCCTCATGTCCAACATAACCTGGAGGAGCGCCAATTAATTTTGCAACAGAGTGCTTTTCCATGTATTCGGACATATCAAATCGTTCAAAGTTTATTCCTAATAGGAATGCCAGTTGTTTTGATAGTTCAGTCTTACCTACTCCAGTTGGCCCTACAAATAAAAATGTAGACATTGGACCATCACCTTGAGATAGACCAGAGCGTGATAATAAAACTCCATCTACAACTTTCTCGATGGCCTTATCCTGCCCAAAAATAAGTAATTTTAAATTCCTCTCCAAGTCTTGAAGTTTAGATTTCTCATCTTGAGAAAGATTTGCTTGAGGAATTTTGGCAATCAATGAAATCGTTTTTTCAATATCCTTTACAGTAATTTTGGTTTTTCTTTTACTTCTTGGTAATAGCATATTTGCTGCACCAGCTTCATCTATGACATCTATCGCTTTATCTGGAAGTTTTCTATCAGTGAGATATTTATAAGAAAGACTAACAGCACTTTTCAAAGTCGCAAGAGGAAAGCTAACTTGGTGATGATCTTCGAATCTTGATTTTAAACCCTTTAATATTTCAATGGCCTCATCAACTGTTGGCTCATCTATGTCAATCTTTTGAAACCTTCTGCCAAAAGCAGAATCCTTCTCAATGAATTTTCTGTATTCTTCATGCGTGGTTGAACCTATACATCTGAGTCTACCTGAACTTAAAGCAGGTTTTAGAAGATTGGACGCATCTAAAGAGCCACTTCCGGCCTGTCCTGCCCCCATTACGGTGTGCAATTCATCTATGAACAAAATACTTTTCTTCCCAATATCATTTAGTTTTTGAAGTTCATTTATAACGCCCTTTAATCTTTGTTCAAAGTCTCCCCGAAACTTTGCTCCAGCAATTAATAGGCCCATATCTAACGAAAATATTGTGGTGTCATTTAAAATTTCAGGGACTTTTCCAAATTCAATACAATAGGCAAGTCCTTCAGCAATGGCCGTCTTTCCTACTCCAGCGTCTCCCACAAGTAAAGGATTGTTTTTTCTTCTTCTACACAAAACTTGTACAATCCGATTGATTTCATCTTCCCTACCTATTAAAGGATCTATTTTTTGATCTTTAGCAAGCTTATTAAGATTTACTGCAAACTTATCCAAACTACTCTGATTATCATTATTTTCATGAGAAATTGATCTCACGACAGATGATTCCTCATCAGTAAGAGGTTTATCAATTCCGTGAGCTATTTGATTGATTATATCTAGTCTTTCTATCCCCTGTCGTTTAAGTATGTAAAGAGCATAGGAATCTTCCTCTCCAAACATTGCCACAAGGATATTTATCCCCATAATATGTTCTTTTCCAGCTGATTGAACATGAAGTGCCGCTCTTTGGATGACTCTCTGGAGAGACATGGAAATTTCAGGTTGATAAAAAACTCCGCTTTCATTTGCTAGTTGTCTTAATCTTTCATCCAAAAATTGGTTTTTTCCAAGTTCTTCAACTTCATGTGCACTTAGTATACTAAAATTACTTTCGTCGCGTAGAAACTTATCCAAATCATGAGAAATATCTTCTACACTTGCCCCCAGTTCTTCGAGAATTCCTGTGACCATCTCATCTTGCAGTAATGAATAAAGAATGGCCTCCAAGGAGAGAAATTCGTGTCGTAATTTATTGGCCTTTTTAATAGCTTGATTTATAATTATTTCGAACTTTAAACTTTTCATATGTCCTCTGGCTCGATGCTGCATTTTAATGGATGACCATTTGTTTTAGAATATTGATTTACTTTTATAGACTTACTTTCAGCTATCTCCCTCGTGTAAATTCCACAAGTAGCAACTCCTTCATTATGAACTTTAATCATAATTTCATTGGCCTGTTCAATGTTTTTCCCAAAAAATTTCTGCAAAATGTGAATAACAAAATCCATCGTAGTATAATCATCGTTATGAAGAAGTACTTTATATTTTCGAGGGGGAATGACTTTGACTTTATCTAAAACAGATACACTTCCTGATTCATCACTTTCGGTGTCGTTATTGAGAGATGGGTTTAAAATAGATTCGACTATGGCCATAACGGTCCTACCTTAGATAAAATGTCCCATGTATATTTTAACGGATTTTTAACCAAAAAAGTAATCGGATAAGCATCTATGAGCATACTTGATATATTTAGAATAAAAAATACTGAAGATCAACAGAAGTTGCACAGAATTTATCACAAAATCAACGAGTTATACCCAAATCACAGCGATGAAGAAAAGGCCCTTGTTTCCAGCCTGGCCGGACTTCTGGCCAGGGTGGCCTTTACAGATCTAAATATTGATGAGGAAGAAAAAGAAGTGATGGCCAAATCACTTTCTAAATGGACTAGTTTTAATTCACATGAAGTTACGGCCATCATTGAACTAGCTTCAAGCGAGATAAAGAATTTGGCCGGTTTAGAAAATCATATCTATTGCCAATATTTACGCGATAAACTCACTAATGAGCAAAAATATAATGTTTTGAAAGCGTTGTTTCAAGTTGCGGCAGCAGATGGAACCGCCGATAATTTAGAAAGTGAAGAAATCAGAAATATTTCTAAGGGATTATTGCTTGAGCACAAACATTTTATCAGTGCCAGGGCAACTGTTAAAGAATCTCTTGGAGTATTTAAATAGTTAGGCCACTAATTTTTCAAAAGTCTCTCGATGTTCAGGAAATTCTGTAATGGCCTCATTCAAATGAGTATTTATTAGTCTTTTAGAAAGATCTAATTCAATGGAGCGTTCTATAATAATTTTATAAAACTCTGGAGCTTTAAAACCTGAGCGAATAATTTCAATAGTTTTTTTAAGTGAGTCAGCTGGAGATAAACTGACATCGTTGGCCACAACTTCCATTATTCTAATTTCTAAGGAGTCAGGAAACTCCTCTTTGGCCTTTTCAATAACTTGATGAAGTCTTTCAACTTCTTTGGCCATTTTTAGGCCCTCCATTATGGAAGTATATATAAGTGGTTTTCCCTTACAGATTTCAGTGGCCATTTCCATTGTATTCATTGCTTTTTCAAATAATTCAGGGTCTACATTTTTATTAAGTTCATATTTATCTTTGATTATCCTCTTTCCATAAACTGTTAAAGAGGCAGCAATATGGTTTTTCATGATGGTATCTGGTCTTAGTACTTGTTTAAAGGCCTCATGGTAAATAAAAATATCTTCGTATTCAGCATTTGCAACTGACATCCTCGTAAATTCAGGAATAAGAGTTGGATCCACTGGATAATTTCTAAGCATGATATTTCCAATCTTATAGGCCTGTCTATTTTCTTTTTCTAGTGAAAGTATTTTAAAGAGCTCTGTTAAACATTGAAAACTTCCAGGATCGTATTCCAAACCTTTAAAAAAACACTCTTTTGCTCTGGCCAATTGTTTACTTCTGGCCCAAATTTTTCCCTCCAGCATCCAAGCATCAGCTGGTCGATCTGAAAATCGTTTTGCGGTTTCAATATGTTGAAGGGCCCTATCCGGATCGGTATCTATATTTTCTTTGGCCTGCTCAATTTCTTCTTTGTAGGGAGTTGGAGCAAGTTTGGGGGTAATTGATTTTAAAATAGTGGACTGCAGAGAATTAACAGTGAAAGGTTTTTGGATTAAGTCATCAATTTCACCTTTTTGGATTCTCATTGAAATATCCAAAGTTAGTTTTTCTCCTATGACAAAAAAGGATGACTTTAATCTATTGGGTAACATTTTTAAGTGTAAGTCTAAAAGTTTAGAATAGGTTTGATCTTCAATGAGTACAGTTGAAAATATCACTTCTGGTCTAACGCGTTTGAGAATATCTTCTGCTTCAGAGAAATTTCGAGCAAAAAACATATGAGCTTTAGGAGCTGCTGTCATTTTAAGAACAGAAGTGATTGAGCTTTTAGATACATTGCTTGGATCGACGATCATAAATCGCTTTTCACGCATATAGTTTATGATAGCTTTTTTTACTTTATCATCAATCATTTCATCTCAACTTTAGAATCTAAGCAACTTCATCAGGATTCTCAATATAATCAGACCAGGCCAATTCTGCGTCGAGAACGTATAATTCATTCTTCTTTCTATGCATTTTATTTTTCATTTTTTCTTTTTTGCGAATAATTTGTTTTTCAATTTTTGAAATGGCCATATCAAGAGTTTTATAGAGATTATCAGATTGGGCCTTCGCATGATATTCAATGTGTGGACCGGTAAGGTTTAGTTCTGAAATATGAACTCCTTCCTTAGCAGAGCATATCCACTTTACATTGGTGTTGCCCTCAAAATACTTTGTAAGTTTTTTAGATTTTTCTTTGATTCTGCTATCAAGAGAATCTGTGTGATCAATGTTCTTAAAAGAAATAGTTAGTTTCATAAATTTACCTCGTCATTATTTATCGACATGTGTGAATTCTTACTAAAACGTAATCGAATGGTTATTTTAACTTATTTTATTTTTCTTTTTGATGATGATTCAATTCCAAGTATTTCTCGGTACTTAGTCACAGTACGTCTGGCCACGATAATCTCTTCTTGCTTCAATAATTGCACTATTTTTTGGTCAGACAGTGGTTTTTTCGGATTTTCGTTATCAACAAGAGCTTTAAGTTTGATTTTGAGAACTTCTCCCGAGATATCAACTCCGCCATTTTTTCCACCGATACCTGAGTTAAAAAAGTATTTTAATTCAAAAAGCCCAATTGGCGTATGCATATATTTATTCGTTGTCACTCTTGAAACTGTAGATTCATGCATGCCTATTTCATTAGCAACATCTCTAAGAATCATGGGTTTGAGAAAGCTAGGGCCTTTCTTGAAAAATTCTTGTTGTTGAATCACAATAGATTTTGCGACTTTATATATAGTGTTTTGTCGATTTTGAATTGATTTGATAAGCCAAAGTGCTGAGCGAAGTTTATCTTGAACAAATTCTTTTGTCTTTTGGTCTCCATTTTCTTCTGATTTGAGGAGCATTTCTTGATATAACTTTGATACTTTTAAAGAAGGCACTCCTTCATCATTTATTTTGACAACAAATTCTCCACCGACTTGAACCACAAATATATCGGGAACTATATAGTGAGTTTCTTCACTGGCCACTAAACGGCCTGGTTTTGGAGTTAAAGATTGTAAAATAAAAAGAGCACTTTCAATGGCCTCTAGAGAAACCCCAAGTTTAGATGCAAGTGGTTTGTGATCCTTTGAACTAAGTTCATCTAAATGGAATTCTATAATTTTTTCTAGAAGTGGCGATCTTTGTTCTAAAAGCTTTGCTTGAACCAGTAAACATTCTTTTAGGTCTCTAGCTGCGCATCCAACAGGGTCTAAACACTGAATCATTTTCAATATTTCTAGAGCATCTTCCCTATCATGTCCTGTCTGTTGTAAAATTTCCTCGAAATCGATATCCAAATACCCGTCATCTCGGATATTGTTAATTATAAGTTCTGCAACCTCCCACTCACTTTCAGTGAGGTTTTCCATTCTAAGTTGCCACTCTAAATGATCTGCTAGAGACATCCCTTTCGAAATCATATTTTCATAATTTGGAGCTTCATCACCATTAGGAATAGAAAGATCTTTGGGAGCTGAGCTCGATGAACTATTATAAGTCTCTATGTAACTGGACCAATCAAAATCATCTTTTTCAACAACAGTACTTTCATTGAAATTTTCAGAAGTTGCCTCCTGATTTTGCATTTCTAATTTTTCGACTTTATAATCAACGTCTGTCTCACTCGAGTTTTCTTTTTCTTCAAGAAGAGGATTTTCCATCATCTCCTCTGCTATAACGTTAGTCATCTCTAAATGAGTAAGGGTCAGCAGCTTAATCGCTTGCTGCAACTGGGGAGTCATCATCAAGTTTTGCGTTTGCTTTAAACTCTGTGATAATTTAACCGCCATAATATACCTTCCATCTCATACGTAGTCATTAAACTACATTTTAAATTCTTCTCCGAGATAGAACTTCCTTGCTCTTTCATCATTTATTATTTCTTCAGATGTACCACTCACAAGCATTTCTCCATTATTCATTATATAGGCCCGATCAATAACGCCAAGAGTTTCTCTTACATTATGATCCGTGATTAGAACTCCAATGCTTCTTGATTTTAATGAAAATATTAAATTTTGAATATCACCTACAGCTAAAGGGTCAACACCTGCAAAAGGTTCATCTAATAAAATAAATTGTGGCTCCAATGCAAGAGTTCTTGCTATTTCAACCCTTCTTCTTTCTCCACCTGATAGTGCTGAACCAATTGATTTTCGAATTTTTTGCAATTTAAAATCTCCAATGAGTTCTTCAAGCAGAGCTTTCTTACGAGAATATGGAATTTTCCTATTTTCTAAAACACAAAATATATTTTCTTCAACAGTTAAATCTCTAAAGATTGAAGCTTCTTGAGGTAAATATCCAAGTCCCATGTGGGCCCTTTTATGAATAGGATAATTAGAAATTTCAGTTCCATTTAATTGAATCGATCCTGTATCTGACTTTATAAGACCAACAACCATATAAAATGAAGTTGTTTTTCCTGCACCATTTGGACCTAAAATTCCTACCACTTCATTTTGATTAAGCTCAAAACTCACTCCATTCACAACTGTTCTTCCATCATAAACTTTTTTAATATTTAACACTTCTAGGTACGATCTCATGACACCCTTTCATTTTATAGTTATATTAGTATTAACGTTCTCAACCTCTACGACTTCGATATCCTCACGTAGTATAATTCTATTTCCCTTTATTCTACTACTACCTTGCACTACTTTTGGATATCCAGTTAAAACTACTTTTTTCTCCTTTGCAAACATCTCTAATTTTTCAGCATAGGCCTCTCTGAGGATTTTTTCTCCACCGGAGTGTACATATTCACTAATTCTCACATCGTCAGTCATCGTTAAATACTTGAGCTTTTTATTAAAGTTTCCCATGATTATATTGCCATTTCGTGACGTTGCCTTAACCGGGCCGTATAAAACTTCAACACTATCAACCAGAGATATCAAGTTTTTAGACAGGTCTGCGCTCAAATGATTTGTTTTAAAATCTAGACCTCGATGATACACCCTGGACTTATGAATTTTACCATCAACATTTCCATCGGCCTTGGCCAACTGAGAAGGGATGTCAAAAAACATTTTATTTGAATTTAATAGCAACTCATCTCCATTGACCAAATTAGTAGCGATCATTTTTACATTCGTATTCATTCGCAAATTATTTTTCTTGCTATCATAAATGGCATGATCAGCTGTAAATTTTGAATTTGAAGATTCCAATTTTACTTCTTGTGTAAGCTCAAGAGTACCTTTTTTTCCCATATAGTGACCCCTGAAGGACTCAAAATGTAAAAAAGAATCTTTCTTCAAAAAATAAAATCCATTCGGGCCTGAAAATGCTAGATCATCAGTTCTCTCATCAAAAACAATTTCAAAAGCATCCAAAAATAACTTATTTTCATGATCTTCAACTAGATAATATTGGATTCCTTTAAAGTAGCTTAGATCTGGAGTATTTAATACTTCGGATGAAGACAAATTGATCTTATCTTTTTCAATATTGGCCTGAATCATCAGGGTATTTATAAATGCACCACCTAAAGATAGAACTACAAAAACATACAACACAATAGTTCTAATTCTCATTTTGAAATCCTCGTTTAATGAAATCTCCGAATAAAGATCCCATCAGCACATTATATCTAATCACAATCAAAGCCGAAAATAAAATATGCATTCTATTAACGTTTTGCAATAACGGCTTTCTAATAGACTCCTGACATTCAACATGATAATTTTGTAGGCCTTTCGTCAGTATTAAGGGTAGTTGTGTTGAAGGATCAAAAAGACCTGGGAATTGAAGATATTGTTGCACTAGGAGTTAAACTTACTCCAATGATGGAACAGTATTACCAGATCAAAAAAAATTACTCTGACACTCTCGTACTATTTCGGATGGGTGACTTCTATGAAGTCTTTTTTAATGATGCAAAAGAAACAGCTCGTAGACTCAATATCACATTAACTCATAGAGGGAAACTTGGGGAATACCCTATACCAATGGCCGGAATTCCTCATCATGCGGCCTCAACATATATCGATAGATTAACCGGACAAGGCCTGAAAGTGGCCATCTGTGAACAAGTAGAAGACCCTAAAGAAACAAAGGGTATTGTAAAACGGGCCGTCACTCAAATTGTAAGTCCTGGCCTCCCTTATGATTTAGAAAAGACATCGGCAAATGAAAATAGCTATATGCTCTGTGCATATCAAATCCAAAATGCTTTTTACCTTATTGCAATGGACTATACAACCGGTGCCTTTTACGGACATATTCTTCACAGTGAGTCAAAATTGATTGAAAAAATTCAATATTACTCTCCAAAAGAATTTATAACTTACTTGGGACAGTGGGATAATTTAGAGCTGGTAAATAATTTTCTATCCTTTGAAAAAACTTTGCATACTAATCTTAGTGAAGAGTACTTTGATCCAAATTTTACAAGCATATTTATTGAAAAGTTTATTCCCAGTTATAAACGAGATCAAATAATAAAGATGAATCGTCCTTTATTAAATGTAATCGGCGCATTAGCGTATTATGTTTGCTCTACTCAAGATTCAGAAATGATTTATCATATACGCCCTTTCAAATTAATAAACGATGAGGGTTTGCTTAAAGTATCTATCCCAACCTTAAAAGGTCTCGAAATTTTACCCCGCGACAAGGATAGATATAGAGATTCACTTCTTGGGCTTTTGGATAAAACCAAAACAGCACTTGGAGCAAGATATCTTAGAACTTTTATTCTTACTCCCAGCTTAGATATTAATGAAATTATCCAGAGACAAGAGATCATCAAATTTTTCATTGATAATCACGAAATTCTACAAAACGTCCGAGAGGATCTTTTTCATATTAGAGATATTGAGAGAATTCTTGCAAAAGTCTCCAATGGGAAGGCCACAAGTGATGATTTACATAATATTTCCAAAACAATTATGGCCTATCAGACGATTGTTCAAACACTTGGAAAATCTAGGCCAAATAATCTTGGAACACTTAGTGACGTTTTAAATGAATCTCTTACATTTATTTCAAAATCAGTAATCAGCATTTTAAATGATGAATTAGGGGCCTCTTTAGAGAAGGGAAATTTAATAAAGGATGGACATAGTAAAAAGCGAGACAAGTTAGCAAAACTTGCACTAAATGCTACAGATGAAATTCTTCAACTTGAGGAATTGTATAGAGAAAAAACTGGTATTCCTAAACTAAAAATAAAACACAATAATGTTGCAGGTTATTTTGTAGAAGTTTCAAAGTCATCAAGTGAAAAACTTCCAAAATCTTTTGAAAGAAGACAGACCCTTGTTAACACAGAAAGATTTTCAACAAAAGAGTTAATCGACTTCGAAAAAGAAGTGGTAAACGCAAAGGATAAGCTTGAAAAACTAGAACGTGAAATTTTCAAAGGACTTATCAATATTGTGAAAGATCATAGCAAGCAATTGCAAGAACTCGCTAGTGAAATCTCTAATGTAGATGTCTATCAGTCTCTGGCCTGGGTTGCTCATCAAGAAGATTTTGTATGTCCCCAAATAGACTCAAAAAAGAAAATTTTCAAATGCTCCGGGGCCTGGCATCCATTAATTAAGGCCAACATAAAAGATCAATTTGTTTCACATGATATCATACTTGATGACATAAACTATTTTGGTCTAATCACTGGGCCAAATATGGCCGGCAAAACTACTGTTATGAGAGAAGTGGCCATTATCCAGCTACTGGCGCAGATTGGAAGTTTCGTGCCTGCAGAAAGTGCTGTTTTGTCTCCTGCAGACTATATTTTCAGTCGACTTGGAGCAAGTGATGATATTCTAAGAGGTCAATCAACCTTTATGGTTGAGATGTCTGAGACCGCTGAAATCATTCGCCACGCCACTGAAAAATCTCTAGTTATTTTAGATGAAGTTGGTAGAGGAACTTCAACCTATGATGGGCTTTCGATCGCTTGGTCGTTGGTAGAATACTTTGTAAAAAATATCAAATCACGCACTCTTTTTGCGACTCACTACCATGAGCTTATTGAATTAGCAGAAGAACTCAATGGCGCAAAAAACTTAACAGTGGAAATCGTAAATAATAATGGACGGGTGGAATTTCTTTATAGGTTAATTGAAAAAGCTGCTGAACAGAGTTACGGAATTTATGTCGCAGAGTTGGCCGGACTTCCTCGTGAAATTATTAATCGCTCTCAATCACTGCTTAAAGACCTTGAGACACAACATCATCATGATCAAAATAAAGAAAGTAAAAGTTTGCCTGATTACCAAACAGGAACCCAATTGTGTTTTTTTCAAGAACCTGTTGAAGTTCAGATTCCAAAACATCTTGAAGTTTTAGAATCAGAGCTTGAAAAAATTGATGTTCTTAGAATCACTCCAATAGATGCATTAATTAAACTTCAAAAACTTAAAGAAAAAGTAAATCATCTCATATAGATTTTTTGTCTAGAACCAAGATTCAAATTGAATCCCATAGTTTGAATAATTTTCAGGAGCTCCAATTATACCAGCGTTACTCGCGACAGTCTCAGCAATTGCGCTATTTACAAAAGTTTGTGAAATATAAAAGCGAATTACCGGTCTTCCCCAAATACCTTTGTTTAGATGAATTTGCGGAGAGAGAGTAAAACGAGTGAGATTACTAATGGGAGCTTCTTCTCTGTCTAAACTTACCCACCCAACTTCACTGGCCAAAGAAAAATGGTCACTAAAAAAGTAAACCGGTCTGATAGCAGCTCCAAAGAATGACTCTTTGTCTACGACTGTTTTTGAACCACTTGTAATTTTAGCAGGTCCTAATTCACTCATATCCCAAGTTATTGCATGCAAAATTTCTAGATTTCCAAAAACAATTTTTCCTTGATTAAAAATTCTAAATCTTTTGGCCTCTTCATATTTGTTTTTCTTTGTATTACCTATATCTTTGAGTGCATATGTAAGATCAAATTTCATACTCATACTTTCCATATTCCCTGTCGCATAGGCAAGACCAAATTCATTATCGCTAAATTTAAATTTAAATCCTAGAATATATCCCGTATTTGAACTATAAATCACATCATTTCCTGTTGTTGTGTCAACTGTCTTACCTCCTTTATTGAACCCAACTGCTAACCATGTGTCCAAGGTGCCAATACCTAAATCCAAATCCATATAGCGCATATCAACTACTTTTTTGGAAACAGTTCCACCAGAACCTTTTGTGGACTTTCCTTCCGAGGTATCAGGATCTGTTGGTGCATTTAGAAATGCAACTTTTACAAGCCCTTCTCCTAGTTTAATTCCACTTATTCCTGCACCAATCCCACTCATATCGGCCCAATGAAACCAATCTAGTATATGAATATCAGTTTCTCTATACCATCTTTTTCCAACCCAAATCTTAGAATTTTCCATTTTAAATAAATTTCCTAAAGTAAGGTATGATTCAACCATGCTGATAGATAAATCCCCATTACCATCTGAAGTAGAACTCCCTTCGGAATTGGTATGGCCAGGTTCAGAAACTGCAAAATTAACATTCATCACTTGATAAGGTTTTTCAGCTTTTTCCCAAGCTTTCTGTGGAGAATAGCTAAAGTTCATTTCTCCATATGTTCCACATTCATTTCCCAGTCTCATGAAATTTCCGGGTACTCCAGAAATTTTAGGACAAACGTGATCTTCACCCCATCCATTTATTCCAGTGCCTGCGCGAAGATATCCGCCTAATTTCAAATAATCATCACCAATGACCTTATGAATTACAGAGAACAGGCCCAGAATTAATACTGCAAATTTAATGTTTTTCATATTTTCCTCAATAATTTAAACTCTAGTCATAAAACGATACCTATGAATTTCCATAGTGTAAAACACAAACTTTTTTGATAAAAAAACTTATGGATCAACTCACCTTCTTGCAAGAAAACGAAAACTCCTCCTATGCTGATGATGACGTCATTTTGTATAAGAGTTTTTTTTCAACCAAACATTTTGTATATTTCACTAAGTGCTTAGACGAACTCCCCTGGAAAAAAGGAAAGATTGAAGTTTGGGGTAAATTGCATACCACTCCTAGATATGAAGCTTGGATAGGAAATAAAACCTACACATATTCGAGACAAATTTTAACACCTACAAATTGGACTCCGTGCCTACTTGAAATGAAAAAATTTATTGAATTAAAAATTGGGAGTAAATTTAATTCTGTTTTAGCTAACCTTTATCAAGACGGTTCTCATTATGTTGGATATCATTCAGACGACGAAGAAGAATTGGGAAATAATCCAATTATTGCATCTGTAAGTTTAGGTGGAAGTAGACGGTTTTGTTTTCGCAAAAAAAATAATCACTCAGAGAAGGGAGAAATACTTTTAAATAGTGGGGATTTGATTATCATGAAAGGTAATTTTCAAAAAGATTGGCAGCATTGCGTTCCAAAAACGGCAAAGAAAGTTTCCCCAAGAATAAATCTAACCTTCAGACAAATCAATTAAGTCTATATATTCATATTTTCAATCTGTTGCAAGAAATGACTCGTTTAATAGGCAGTACAGATACACTAAAACAAAAATAAATAATTCAAAGAAGATTTTTTAATTTAAAAGGAAAAAAATACATCTTTATAACTATTGGTAAATACATTGAGGTTCAATGAGAATCTCGCTCAACTTTAAGTAAAATTAGGACGATCAGACATCTGTAATCAATACTTCACTAATTATTGGTTATTTGCAAGACAAAGAGTTTGATACAATATTGATTATGAAACATTTAATTTTGTTTTTAGCATTCATTCTAATTAGTTGTGGTAAGTCATCTATCAAAGTGAACCTATTTTCTGATTTTGACAATTTTATAAATGTTGGATCACTATCAAGTATTTCTGTAAGTGCACAAAGAAGCTGGAGTGCTGTTGGACAAGAAAATCAAATTACTATTTCTACCTTAGATCAATTTGGAAGGTTGTTTCATGACTCAGGTATAGCTTTTACGACCAACCTTACTGGCGGAACAAGTAAAGGTCATCTCAGTGTTATTACAGACGTTGGAGATGGGACTTATACAATGATTTACACGGGTGAAGTTATTGGAACTTCAGTTAATCTTGAAGTAAGTGTAAATGGTACAAGCATTTCAAATCATGATGTTAACTTAACTGTAAAAGAAGCTCGATTAGCTTTTACTGGAAAATCTTCGATGATTATTGCACCGAATTTTAGAGCGTTTAATGAAATAGATGGTGGATTTACACTTGAAGGTAATTGTGATGTCGAGGCAGGTGAAGTTAAAATTTCAGGATTCATAACAAATACAGGAGATCTACTCACTCCATGTAATTCGGCAGGTGGTGGTACTTTTTCTATATTTATAAACTATTCTACAACTGAACCTCATTTTGGAAATTCTGCTAATCAGGTAATAAGTATTGTGTATGCTACTCAGGATACCGCGATACAAACATATACAACTCTCTACAAATTTCAAAGCTCATCTCCACCACAATATTTAACAAATACAGCACAATTACAATCTATTACCTGTAATGATTCAAACGTATTTTATATACTGGCAAATGATGTTGATGTACAAAGTGATACTTCACTAAGTACAAATAACTGGACACCAATTTGTGCAACAGTAACAGATAGTTTCCAAGGTTTGTTTGACGGTGGAGGTCACACTATTTCAAATGTTCACAATCGAGTAGGTGGAGGTAATCGTGGTCTGTTTGCCTCTACATCATCAGCATTTATATCAAATTTAAATATAGAAAGTATAAATATCGATGGTGATCTAAACGTTGGTGGACTAATTGGTAATGCATCCAGTGATTGTAGTGTGTATTATGTCAAAATCACAAGTGGATATATTTCAAGTTCTAGTGGAAATCTAGGGGGGCTAGTTGGATACAGAACTGATATAATTTACGGTTCAAGTTTTGAAGGAACTGTTTACTCTAATTATAAAAACAAAGTCGGCGGAATTGTAGGATATGCCTGGGGTAGTAGAATTTACAAATCAAAATCAAGTGGATCTTTAGCTGGAGGTAATTGGGCCGGAGGAATTGTTGGTGATGATCCCAACTTTGTAATTGAGTGTTCAAGTAACATGGCCATAAATGGAACTGATTATTTGGGAGGACTTGTTGGTAGAGCACTAGGTGGAACAATACGAAACTCCTATTTTACAGGGGCCGTCATTGGGTTTAATTATATTGGAGGACTTGCAGGACAAATTTTAAGCACTCCAATAAATTCTTATTCATCTTCCTTTATTATTGTAAAAACCTCCAATGGAGGTCAATTGTGGGGAAGTATTATGATAGAACCTGATGGATCAGAATCAACCTACTATAATAATTCTATTAATTGTGATGGTTGCGACATTTTTTATCCTTCCATGGAAAAAACAGATACCGAGCTAAAATCTAGAGACACATTTGCAAACTGGAATTTCAATTCTATCTACAACATAGATGAAGGGGTATCATTTCCTTATCATCAATAATAATATTTCTCATTTTTCTCTTGCACTCAAAAATTTGACCGACATGGAGTCATTTGATAAATTTTAACAGTCATTCTAGAAAGGAGAATATTTTGAGCTATTGTTTTACTAAAGTATTAAATTGTAGTTTTGAAGAAGCACGAGAAAAAGTCACACAACAACTTAAAGAAGAAGGTTTTGGTATTTTAACAGAAATCAACGTTCAAGCGACTCTAAAAAAGAAGCTAGATGTTGATTTTTATCGATATGAGATTCTTGGAGCTTGTAATCCTCAGATGGCCTATCAGGCCTTACAAGCGGAGGATAAAATTGGAACAATGTTACCTTGCAATGTTATCCTCCAACAAAAACAAGAAAATGCTGGTATTGAAGTTTCTGCAGTAGATCCAATGGCATCTATGGCCGCAATTCAAAATCCTTCTTTAGGAGATATTGCTGGAGAAGTTCAAGCAAAACTTAAACGTGTAATAGATTTATTGTAATATGACTGATTTCAGATTTTTTTAGTATTTTACTTATAATATATTGGAATTACTATTTTTTTTATCCTTAGGCCCTAGCAAAATCTGTCCGAATAGGTACTAGTTGAGGGCCAGAATGGACAAATTAAAGAGAACTAAAAAACAAATAAAAAAAATATTAAGCAAAAGAATTTCTGCATTTATAATTGATTTATACGCCATCTCAATCATCTCAAAGTTACTTATTATTAACTACTTTGATTTTATGAATAACATTTTTTTTATTACTCCAAACTCACATCAAATTAAAGCGGCCTTATCTTTGAGCTCTTTAAATTTTACAATGATGTTAATCGTTGGGCTCTCTTATTTTACAGGTTTTTTGTATTTCAACCATGGTCAAACACCTGGAAAATTGATTTTTCAATTACGCACATTTAGAACTGATGGGCCAGAATTATCATTTTTTCAATGTCTTTTAAGAACTGTGAGTTACTTTTTTAGCTACATGTCCGCTTTTGCTTTTATTTTTGCGTGGCCTACTTTTTTATCTAAAAACAATAGAGGTATTCCATGTATGATTTCAAATACATTTACAGATATTGAAAATTATTTTGAAGAAGTTGAAAAGTTAACTCAGTCTAGTAAAGTCAATGTGATTGATTTTCCTGTAGCAAATTTTATTTCATATCAATCTGCAGAAGGTTTGATATTAAATTCAAAAACAACGACTACTGAGGTTAAGCAAGATAATGTAATTTACCTTCCATACGTACCTACTGAAGATGAGAAAGACAAAGCGGCCTAAATCTCAAGCAAAAATCTATTAATTAAATTCACGAATTCTTTTTGATTTTCAAAATGTGGGTAATGGGCCGATTTATCAACCAATAGTATATTTTCATTAACTTTACTTTCCATAATTTTATCATATTTCCCGTTAATCCATATTTTTGGTGATGGAATGTGTTCAAAATCGATAGTTAGATTTGAAAATCGACTATAAAGATCTTTTCGAACTGTTTTAAAGACGAAATCATTGATTGGTGAATTAATTTCAGTTTGCAACTTAAAAACTCGATCTCGCACAATTTGATTGTACCAATAAAAATCATTTCGTTTTGGATTTTGATTAAAGTATGGCACAAGTTTTTCTGTAAGATTCCAAATTTCAGAAAGTTCTAAAAATTGTAATTCCTCTATTTTGGGGGTTTCAATTTCCGGAAATTCTCTATTCAAATATTCAATGTCTAGTATTAAGTTATTTATTCTTGGAGTTAAAATTGACTGAGACGTTGATAAGAAAATTGAACCTAAATTCGTTTTGATTTTTTTTATAAAGTCGTTAAGAACTTTTGCACCATAACTATGTCCCAAAATGACATTAATAAATATATTTTGGTCTTTAAGAAATGATATCAAATTGTTTAAATCATCAATATTTTCATTATGTGTTACTGTGGATACACATTTTGATCTCCCACAACCTCTTTGATCATATAAAACTAAATTAGCATTCAGTTCTTGAAATAAACTATATTGTTCTATCATTTGTTCAAGTATAGCACAATTGAGTCCTGGCCCTCCATGTATCCAGAGAAGATTAGGATAAGATTTATTTTTAACAAAAGTGGATATATATAAACTTTGATGTTCTAATATAGATTTTTTCATGAGTATTACAAATTACACCTTTTTAACATTCAATTTCTCAAAGAAGAATTAACCACAAGTTAATATTAACAAAGTGGACAGAATATTCAAAGGCAGCTTTATTATCAGAAAATAAATCTTTACGAGTTAAGTAACGAAATTATTATTTCTTTCATTTTTGATTTATTTTTTAACTTCTCCATTTATCGTATTGAATTGTGATATTAAACGCAAATAGCAAGTTTAGTTTTATATCTGTTTGATCATCAGATTGCCCGAAGCACAATAATTTTTTGGAGCATATACACATTATTTTCAGAGTTTATTTTTTTAAAGTCCCCAATATTAAGATTGGAGAAAAAAATCTCATATATCTATCTAGATTTTTAAGAAAGTTCGAATTTTAATTAGAGAAAATCGCAAAATTCACCACTAAAATAATCTACTTAAAAAATGAGCACAGTGTCAACTTTCGACCTTTTTTCCTATGATGAAAACACAATTTTGAAAATAAATAATATTATGGAGACTAAAATAAATAAACTCCCCCCAACCATGCATGACCAGTCAAAATTAATCAAGTTCATCGAAATGAATAAAAATAAAATGAGATAATATTGAGAATTATCTCATTACTTAATCCACTTAAAATTAAGCTCCTTAATCTGTGGTTCAGATGGACGAGACGGTGCATCCGACATTAAATCTGTCGCAGAGGTTGTCTTTGGAAAAGCGATGACGTCTCTGATATTATTTGTTCCTACAAGTATCATCGTAACACGGTCGAGTCCAAGTGCAATTCCTCCATGAGGAGGTGTACCGTATCTTAGGGCCTCTATAAAAAAACCAAACTGATGTTGTACCTCTTCTTCGGTCATTCCAAGCAGCTCAAACATTCTTCTTTGTACACCTTGATCAAATATTCTTAAGGAGCCGCCACCAATTTCATGGCCATTACAAACAATATCATATGCCTCAGCATTGAGCTTTTTTATTTCTTCAGTACTACCATTTAAAAAGACATCCAGTTTATCTCTCTTTGGCATAGTGAAAGGATGATGTTTTGCAAAGAATCTTTTTTCTCCCTCATCCCACTCGAAAAGAGGAAAATCATTGACCCATAAAAATTTGTAACCTTCACAATGAAGTTTATATTTGTCACCAATATTTCGTCTTAAAGCATCTGCACAGTCATGTACGACTTGTTCATTTTTATCAGCAAAAAAGAGCCATGTTCCTTGATTATCTTTTCCTTCAATTCTTAGTGACTCAATTTTTTTATAGAGTTCATCGTCAATAAATTTTGAAATCCCACCACTTCTTTGTCCATTTTCTACTTTAAAAAAAGCAACTCCTTTGCCTCCAAATGGTGTCACAATATCCTTAAATGAATCAGTATCTTTTCTTGAAAAGTTAGCAATTTCAGCAGGAACAAAAAATGTTTTAATCAGACCACCTTGCTTGGCAACCTCATTAAATGTTGAAAAGCTAGATTCTTCAAAAAAAGCAGTCACATTGCGATGCTCTAGTCCAAATCTGATATCTGGCTTATCTGAACCATATCTATCCATTGCTTCAGCATAACTCATGACCGGAACTTCAAAATTCTCATCAAGACTATATACTTTCTTTACGATTGCAGTGGTTATATTTTTAATATATTCCTGAGTACAAAATGATACTTCAATATCGACTTGAGTAAACTCTGGCTGTCTATCGGCCCTTAAATCTTCATCTCTAAAACACTTAGTGATTTGAAAATATTTATCTGTTCCACCAATCATTAAGAGTTGTTTTAATGTTTGTGGAGATTGTGGAAGTGCATAGACGTGTCCCGGATGGACACGACTAGGAACAAGGTAATCTCTTGCACCTTCAGGAGTTGATTTATAAAGAATTGGTGTTTCTACTTCAATAAAATCTTGTGCTCTAAGAGTTTGTCTAATTGCAAATGTTGCATCAGCTCTTTTTCTGAGAATATCTTGTAACTTTTGTGCTCTAAGATTTAAATATCTATATTTTAGCTTTAAATCTTCAGTGGCCTCTATTTTACCTGTAGGTAAAAATGGCAAATTGTCTTTATCCGACAAGGATAAGATATTTAACTCGTTCACTTCAATTTCAATTTCACCTGTGGCCATTTGTTTATTCAGTGCACTTTCAGGTCTTTTTCTGACTTTACCCTTGGCCTGTAATACTGACTCAAGTCCTATCTGTCTTCTCTTATCATCAAGATCATTGTGAGAGTATTTGTCAAAACTTAACTGAATAAGTCCATATTTATCCCTTAGATCGATAAAATAGAGGCCACCAAGATTTCTCTCTTTGTTTACCCAACCGGTTAACTCCACAACTTGACCAACATTTTCCGCATTTAATTCCCCACAAGTATGGGTCCTCATTAAACCTTTCATTTCAAAAAACTCCCGTTGTCAAAGATGACCACTTTAGACTATTTTAGTCCTATGCGCAATTTACAAGTTTTTAGCATATTCGTCTTAAAAGGTCTTTTGATAAGTATGCTTTTTTCATCTAAGTTCTTTGCAAATACACTTGAAGGTTACTCAAAGCTAAGACTCAAAATTCAAAATACGACTCTCAACATTTATTTAGCAAAAACGCCACTTCAACATAAAAATGGTCTATCAAATGTAAAAAGGGATGAGCTTGAAAGAAATTCAGGGATGCTTTTTCAAGGCCAAGAAGATAGAGTGCGTCAATTTTGGATGTACCATACATTTTTCCCACTCGATATTATTTTTTTAGATGAAAAATTCAAGATTGTTTATATAGAAAAGAAAATCCCAAATTCTCCCCCAAACAGTAATCAAAAGGTTCCTGAGGCCAGGCCGACGTATTGTAGACATGTACTAGAGATTCCAAGCGACTTGGACCTTGCAAAATTTTTAACTATAGGGATGGAACTTAAATTTTATTAATGCTCACCTGCAAACATAATAAGGTACTCATTTTGTGCAATAAATCCTAAATGATCACGAACAATTTTTTTCTGGTAGGTCTCATCGGTTGTGATTTTTTCAATTTCAGTAGTTATGATTAAATTGTCATCTTCAATACTTTTATAGACATTATCCCTTTGTAAAATAACACCTTTCTTTTTGTAGTAGTCTATTACTCCTCGGTCAGCAAACACTAGCCTAAAAAAAACAAAGGTACAGAAAAGCCAACCTGCTATAACCAGTTTTTCTATCCACTTTTCAGGTATTACATTTTTTGAATTTTTTTTAGTTATATAAACAGGACTCGCTGGCGCCTTTTTGCCTTTGCGAATTTCTCCAGCAAATTCAATTTCTCCTACTCTACCTACAGTTTTTCTAATATTATCAGCGACTTTGGAGAATCGATCAAAAAAACTTTTTTTGGGAATAGTTTTTTCAAGCATTGGCCTTTGAAAATTACTTTTAAATTGCGATCGTGTTCCTGGAAAAGAAGTTCTATGCGGCCTTATGGAATCATTTACTTTTGGAGGTAGTTTTGATTGATGAAGTTGACGAGTAGAAGTTCTATGTGAATTAAATCTCATCGTTTTTTCAGTCAAATCTTGTGGCAATGGAGGAGGGGCAACTGGTGGCCTAGAGGGAGGAATGTTTTCCGTCCTACTGCGTTTAAGTTGTTTAGCTCTATTTCTTTCTATGGCCTTTCTCAATCTCTCACTGGAAATGGATTGGCCCACTTGTTGTTCTGTAGAATAGTTTTGCAAAATTTACTTCCTGTAAAAGAAAAACATCCTGTTATTCTCATTGTAAATGCTTTCTAAATTTTTTTCAAATAGATATAGAAACTACTGAACGCATTGCGCAATTCATAATTAATCATTTTTACTATTTAGTCTTAAATCTGTGTATAGAATCACTTACTAGTTCTTGGATATCAATCCAAAAAGTTCTTGAAAAAGAAAGGGATCTTAGATAGTCGAAAAACTGCATATAGTCTTTCCCATACTGACTTTCAATTCCTTCGAGATTGTATTCACCTGCAATAAATACATTTCTAATTCCTTCAATGAGATTGTCTTGTGTATTTGATTCTAAAAGCAGGGTTTTTTCATCACAACTAAAACGAGCTAAAGTTGAAACATGATTAAGAAAGTCATAAAATTTTTTAAATATTTCAATGGCCTTTTGTGGGCCACCAAGAGGACCTAGTTTTAAAAACTGGTCTTCACGTTGAACACCATGTGAAGTAAAAAAAATATGGACTCCACTTTTTTTGGCATTCATCCACCAACTAAAACCAGGGTCACTGATATTGCAAACCATATCTTCCATGTAGGGAAAACGTTTATTAAGCATATTTTGTTCGATGGCCCTGGCCTGTCTGACAGTTTCTGTTTCAAAATATGAAATACTTTCAAAGTCATTATCAGTTTCAATTCTTAGTTTTTTAATAACTTTTTTATCTTCAAAGCTAAGTTTAAGATAGGTTTGATAAATACTGTTTGTGGGTAGACCTCTGACACAAAAAGTTCCGATTCTTTTATCCAATCGATAGACCAGACCTGGCCCATTTGGTATTTGATTTCGATCGTCAACAATTTCGTTATTTTCTAGTTGCAAAAAATTTTGTTCAATTCTGGCCATTGTATTATTGTAATTTTCCGCACTATCAAAAGGATTATGTGAGGGCAGTTCATCGCTTAAGTCAATTGTAGTTTGAGCGAGTTTTGCCAAATCAAAAGAATCCATTCTTTATCCTTCTCAAGATGCTTTTTCCGTAAAGCATTGATTTGGTTTTAAATTATTTGTTGCACTTTATTAAGCTAAAGTACATCTATTATTCTATAAACTTGTTATAAATTTGGCAATGACTTCTTGGAACCAATATTGTTGATATCACCTTTTAGTTTTACTCCTAAAACTTGGCAAATAGTTGCACCAAAAAAGAAAAGTGCCATAGAAACAAATATCCACATCAAACCGACTATAAATGTATAGTAATCCCCATAATTTTCGATTAATCCATTCCGTACATATTTAAAATAAATCCAAAAAAGGTTTTTTGATAAGAAGATGCTGACAATAAAAAAAAAGGCTCCAAAAAAAGCTGATTTTGTAGATATATTCCAACTAAAAAACCACTTATAGAGATAGGTAAAATAAGTACTAAAAATGATAAACTTCACAATGGGCGAATACATAAGTGAATCAAAATTAAATTCAAAGATGTATACCATGGGGTCGTGGAGAGATGGAAGATAATCTAGTATAAAATTTACAATTCTTACGTCTTGGAAAAGATTAAAAACGAAATTTAATATTACAGGAATAATATACATGACGACTAGCAAAAGGATAGTACCTAAGAGTATCACAATGCCTTTCAGATGTTTAAAAAAACTTGTATGTGATTTATCATTTGTCATTAAATAAAGACCATTCCAAACAGAGTTAAAAAATGAAACGGCCGTTATCGAAAGTAAAAAAAGATTTATAATCGTATTATTGCCTGTTGATAGTGGAGCAGTAATAATAGTTTTAACTTTTTCAAGAAGATCAGTTGTGGCCATTGGAAAAAAATCTGAAAGGATTTCAAAAAGCTTTATTTGTATAAAGTCTGTTTTACCAACCAATATACCAACTCCACGAATTGTCACAAGAATTAAGGGGACGATTGTCAGAATGAAATAAAATGTTGAGGAAGCTGCTAATGTGCCACCCTTTTTACGTCCAAAAAGCCGAATTGACATCCATATTAGTTGAACATATTTATTTTGAAGTATATTTTTTATCACTTTAATATTTTAAGTGACATTTTATAATTAGCAACAAGGAATTCAATATGTCTCTGTATCCAGCAATAGAACCTTACAATTGTGAATTTTTAAAAGTAAGTGATATTCACACTGTCTATTTTGAAGAGTGCGGAAATCCGCTTGGAGTTCCAGTGGTATTTTTGCATGGTGGCCCCGGTGGAGGTATACAAGTTGATTATAGACAGTACTTTAATCCAAATAAGTATCGCGTCATACTTTTTGACCAAAGAGGATGTGGAAAAAGCACTCCTTTTGCTGAGTTAAGAGAAAATACCACTTGGGATTTAGTAGAGGATATTGAAAAAATTCGAAAATATCTGAAAATTGATAAATGGGCCGTCTTTGGTGGTAGTTGGGGTTCTACCCTTTCTTTAACTTATGCCATAACTTATCCAGATAAGTGTTTGGCCCTTTTCCTAAGGGGTATTTTTCTTTTGAGAAAAAAAGAGATTGATTGGTTTTATCAAGAGGGAGCTTCTCGTATATTTCCAGATGCTTGGGAAAAATATCTAGGGCCAATTCCAATTGATAAAAGAAATCAATTACTAGAAGCTTATCATGAAATTCTAACTGGCAATGATGAGGATCTCAAGCTCACAGCAGCTAAAGCGTGGTCAGTTTGGGAAGGAAGTACGAGTAAGTTAATACCATCTTCGAAGTTAATAGAACAAAATGGGGCCGATGATTTTGCAATCGCATTTGCGAGAATTGAATGTCATTATTTTAAAAACAAGGGTTTTTTTGAAGATGAGAATTTTATTTTTCAAAATTTGGATAAAATTCGTCATATTCCAGCAGTCATTGTTCAAGGAAGATATGATGTGGTTTGTCCGGCAGAAACTGCCTGGGAGCTTCACAGGCAATGGCCAGAAGCACAATTTGTCATGATAGACGACGCTGGGCATTCACTATCAGAAAAAGGTATTCAGGTTGCTATGGTTAAGGCCACAGATGAATTTTTCTAGAAATCAATCTTTTGGTATACTGTCGCTATAATTTTTATGAGGAGTTCATTTTGAAATTAAGTATTAAATTATTCACCCTTCTCCTTTTCATGTTTCCCTTTTTGATTAGTTGTCAAAAAGTCAATTCTCACAAAATGGAACAAAGTAAAGACTTTCCAGATATGTACACAATGACTTTGAGAAATGGATTGAAAGTTGTTTTTTATAAAAACACGATGAAGCCCGAGTTTTATGCTGAAATTCTAGTTAATTCAGGTTCGAAGGAAGATCCATTGGATGCGACTGGTTTGGCCCACTATTTAGAGCATTTGTTGTTTAAAGGGAACAGGTTTATTGGAACTACAAATTGGACAGAGGAATCTAAACACTACAATAAGGTAGTTGAATTGTATGATCAGAGACAAAAAGAAAAAGATGAACAAAAAAGAATGGAAATTGACAAGGAGATTGATAAACATTCAGTGGCCGCGGCCAAGTATGCAATTCTCAATGAAATATCTGAAGTATACAAAAAAATGGGTGGACATGGTTTAAACGCAAGTACTTCAAAAGATAGAACAAATTATTTTCTCACATTACCTAAAAACAAATTAGAGCAATGGGCCTATATTGAATCAGAGAGGTTGAAAAATCCAGTTTTCCGACTTTTTCAATGGGAGCTTGAAATTGTTTTTGAAGAAAAGAATCGTGCTTTAGACAATGCATTTAGACAAATGTTAAAAGCATCAATGGATGAAATTTTCCAAGATCATCCATATTCTAACACTACACTTGGAACTTCTGAGCATTTAAAAAACCCGAGAATATCTAAGGTTCAAGAATATTTTGATAAGTATTATGTCCCCAATAACACCTCAATTATTATTACGGGAGATTTGAACCCTTCTGAAGTAGAAAATGTAGTAAATAAGTATTTTACTAATTGGAAGTATAAAAAGATCCCTTTCAAACAGTATCCAAAAGTAAGACCTCCAAAATCTCGAATTTATAAGGAAATTTTTCACCAATCAGAACCTACGGTGTTTATGTCTTATCTCATTCCAGGGGCAACGGACGACGATGCTGAGGCCCTTACAGTTTTAGATATGATTTTAGACAATGCTCAGGCAGGGTTATTGAATTTAAATTTGAATTTAAATCAGAAATTGAAGTCAGCAAGTTCTTTTCCTTTTGTCTTTAAGGATTATGGTATCCAATTTTTATATGGAACACCTAAACAGGGTCAAAGTTTAGAAGAAGTAGAGCAATTATTGCGTGATCAAATTGCCAAGGTCGTAACAGGTGATTTTGATGAATCTTTAATCTCAGCGATTATAAATGACTTCAAAAAGAAAGAGGCACAAAAGTTAGAAGACAATGAAACGCTAGCAACTCCTATTAGAAATGCTTTGATGTATGAGAAGGATCCAGAATATGGTTTGAAGTTTCTCGACAGGATTTCAAAAGTGACTAAAAAAGATGTCATTCGAGTAGCAAAAAAGTATTTTCTTGGGGGTTATGTCAGTGTGTTTAAGAAAACGGGACAACCCAATATAGCAAAATTTTCAAAACCTGAAATTACTCCTTTGAATTTTCTTGAAACTCAGCCTTCAGAATTTAAGAAAGCAGTTGATAAGCTCCCAACGATTGAAGTGGGCCCTACATTTATTTCTTATGATAAAGACATAACCATTAAAGATCTCAATGCGAAAACAAAAATATATCAAGTTAAAAATCCTCTAAATAATGTCGCTGATATTCAATTTATTTATCATTATGGTTCTCACCTTGATCGTAAAATTTGCACATATATTAATGCACTTGAATATGCAAATGCAGGGACGATTGAACCAACTGACTTTAACAAAAGACTATATTCACTAGGGCTAAATCATTCAATAACCTGTGATAAAAAATATATTATAGTTTCACTTTCGGGATTAGAAGAAAATCTGGGAATAGGACTTTCTCTATTAAAGGACCTTATTCTCAGACCATCAATAGATGATAAAAAATTTCTTTTTCATATCGAGAAAATTATCAAAGATCGAATTGAAATGCTTAAAGAGCCGAAATTTCTTTTCTCTGGTTTAGAAGAAAAAATATTAAATGGTGAAAAATCTGATTTTTTAAGAGAGCTTAGTAATGCAGAGTTGAAGACTCTCACTTCTAAAGATCTACCTGCGATGATTGCAAAAATTAAAGATGCTAAATCAGAAATTCTTTTTACAGGAAAACAAAGTTTGGAAGAAGTAAAAAAACTCTTAATTGCTCAATATTTCGAACAAGACCTGACGACTCCAACCTATCCAGAGTATTTGCCCCAAAAGTATATCAATCCTAAAAAACCCATTATCTACGCTCTAGATAAAAAAGATATGAAACAATCTCATGTCGGAATACTTTTTGGAAGTGACATTGTAAGTCCAGATGATTTTGTTCGCAAAAGAGACGATCAAATTTTTACCCTTTATTTTGGTTCAGGAATGTCCTCGATCGTCTTTCAAGAAATAAGAGAAAAAAGATCTTTAGGATATGTAGCTATGACTTATGTTGAAGAAGGACAGAATAAAGGCGAACAGAATCTTCTGACTGGTTTTATAGGTACTCAATCTGATAAAACAAATGATGCAGTTAGAGCTTTTCAAGAGCTAATTCAAAATATTCCATGGGAAAAAGATCGTTTTGATTCGTCTTTGCACGGGATGAGCAATCAAATTAAAACGAAAACAATTAGTTTTCGTGAATTAGCTTTTAATGTGAGAAACTGGTCACAGCTTGACTATGTTTTTGATCCGAGACAAAAAGTTTATGAGATCATTAATAAATTAAGTTTTGAAAATTTCACTGATTTTGCTAAAAAGAATTACCAGGTTAACAATATCACTTATTATATTGTGGGAGATTTACAAAAATCAAATATAGAGGAACTTTCAAAAAACTATGAAGTAAAAAAATTAAGTATCAAGGATCTCTTTCATTTTTAGTTTCACGAGAGTAGCCTAATTCTTTGGCCCGTTTGAAATAATGACGGGCCTTCTGTGTTTGCCCATTTTCTTCATAAATGAGACCAGTCACATAACATCCAGGAGCATTTTGCTCATTTATACAGGTCCATTCATGAATTTCAAGTTTATATATAAAATAAAGTGCAGTAAGCACGCTGAGGGATGATAGAAATATCAATAAGTTATTTCGTATTTTTTTTCTGTTAACTTTACTTTCCATACCTGCCTGGCCTTATATTTGTGAAATACTTATGTTAAAATACTTCCAATATATATTATAACAATGAAAGAAAAGAAACTTCATAAAAAAGGACTTTTATGATCAGAATGAGAACAGGATTGTTACTTTTATTAGTCTCTTATTCAAAAATTATTTATTCAGCAAATTATGGATTACCGCTTGGACCTGGGCCTGAGGAGATAGCTCAAAGAATTGAGCTTTTGAAATTAGCACCAAATCCGGTCATTAACGAATATTATGTTGAAGATGAGGAAGATGAATACTTTGAAATTTCAGGAAACTATACAAGCATTGATCCTACAACTTTTCAAGAATTTGTTACAAATTTCTATTTTTATAAAACAAAGATACCTGGTATTAGACCAGCTGTTATTATGGCCCCGACGATTCACGGGATAACGTTATATGAAAAATCTTTTGCTCGTTTTTTAGCTAAAAATGGTTTGCATGTTATTATTTCAGATGTGCCGGATAGAATTTCAGATGTAGACAGACATACTGACGATATAGATAATTTTTTAATCCGTTCTACTTTATCCCTAATGCATTCGTTTGAACTGCTTCAAAACTTCGGAAATGTTGATAAGTCTAAAATAAATGCTTTTGGATCCAGTTTAGGTGGTATTAGGGTTTCATTATTTGCAGGAATTGAGCAAAGGTTAAATGGTATTATTACGGTCGTGGCCGGTGGCCATATCGCAGAAATATTGGCATCAAGTCAACAAAAGATAATAAATAGATATAGAGACTTTCGTATGGAGGCCGAAGAGTTTGAATCAGATTTAGACTTTTTTAAAAAATTACAAAAATCTATTAAATATGATCCTCTATACTTTGCCGATAGAGTTCCAAAAAATAAGTTAGTAATGTTTATGTCTAGAGAAGATCAGGATGTTCCTTCTCCCACACAATTTAAGCTCTGGAAATATTTTCATGGCCCAAAATCCTATATCTTTTCAGGAGGACATAAGACGGCGATTTTAAGATCTTATTTTTACAAATCCAAGATACTTGACTTATTATATCGCTTTTAAGCAAGAGATTCTTTCCCTGGCGATTTTGGCCTAATCCAATAGTATCATTAAAGGGCCAACTTATTTATCCAAGGATGGAATGTGGACATTAAAGATTACAACTATTCACTGGCCCAAAATAGATCTCGTTACAATGACAGTTTACAGTCGATTTCAGAAGACTATGAAGAAAAATTAGCAGAAAAAGACAGAATAAACGAAATTAAAACAGAAAAAAGAAAGCAATATCTTAATGATGAAATAGATGACATTGAAAAGGATTACGAAGTTAAGATCAGTGATCTTAATAGAAGAACAAAAGAGACAATAGACAAAACGAATATGGATAGGGCCGAGGAAGTTGAAGAACTCGAGAAGAAGAATAAAGTAAATCTGGAAGAAACAAAAAGAAAAAATGAAAAAAATATAGATGAATTAAGTAAAAACTACAATAAAGAAATTGAAGATTATAAAAATACGGCGAAGGCAAAAAATGAACATATGGCCAAGAGTTATGATATGGCCATAGATAAGAATGAAAGAGATGCTAGAGAGAGCTATGGAATTTTGAAAGATAATATCGAGCAAAGATGGTCAGGAGAAAAAGAGAAAAATATTTCACCATTACAAAGAAAAATAAGAGAAAAAAATATTGATTTAACAGACAACATAGCTAAAAACAATCGAGAGAAGGCAGAATTAAAAGACGAGTTTAAAAGTAACTTGAAAGATTTAGATAGAACAATTAGTGAGAAAAACAATCTCTTGAAAGCAAAAAGTGAGGCCTTTAGTCACAAGCTTGACGAACAGGCGATTGAGTATGCAAACGATAGAGAAAAACTTGATAAAAAGTATACGACAGTTATAGAAGATAGTTCAAAATCATCAAATAAGGGCCCAGGAAAGATTAGAGCAGAACTGACCAAAAAGCTTAAAGATCAAAATGATATGCATGGTCTTGAAAAACAAGAAATGATTGATGTGAGGCAAAGGCAGTTGAATGAAGTGAATAGAAGTACTAAGGAACAATTATCAACATTAAAGAATTCGAATGAACATAAGATAGAAAACCAAAACAAATATTACAATGAGCTTTTAGATAAACAAGATTCAATAAATACGCAGGCCGTTGCAAACATGCAAAAGCGTTTTTCAGTTGAGCGAGTAGATTTAATTAAGGATTCTAAAGATCAATTGGATTTTGTATCTAATCGAATTTTAGATGAATATGCTAATAAATTTGACAAGCTTTCGTTGGATTATCAAAGAAGTTTAACTCAAATTAATGATGCTCATCAGGAAGAGAGAGAGAAGTTAAATGATAAAATGGAAGTCATTAGAAATCGTTTTGACCAGCAAATTGTAGCAGAAAAAGAAAACAACGAGAGGAAACTAAATGTTGAACGCAAGGGCATGAAGGATCATATAGAAAAACAAGCTAGAGAACATGAAAAACAGCTTCATAAACTGGAATCTGATTATGAGCAGAAAATGACTAAAATAAGAAAAGATAATATTGATAAGCTCAATAATTTGAGACAACGCTATGATGAAGAAATAATGAGAGAAAAGGATGATCATAGGACGGTTTTATCTGAGTTAAAAATGGACTCAGATGAGCGATATAATCGACTTGAAGAGCATAGGAAAAACGAAGTAGAAAGTCTGATTAGTTTTTATGAATCAAAGCTCGATGAAGTTAGAAGTTCAAAAAGCTAGAGGCCTGACAAAATCAGAGATGTCAGGCCAAATTATCTTAAAATCTTATTGTAAATAAGCGTTTAAAGTTGTAGCAAGAAAGTCTTGAGTAGAAAGGTCTGCTTTATTTTCTTTATTATATTTTTTTCTGGCCTCTTCAACTTTTCTATCAAATGCTAAGGAGCGAATTTCAGGGTAATCAGATTCTTCTAATTTGTTTTCAAATAAATAGACGACAACATCTTCAAAAGGGATTTCACCAATTGCTGAGTTATTGAGTTCATCCATCATATGACTGACGATAAGAGCATCTTCTTCTCTGTCTTTTTTAAAATGTGCTACAAATTTTTTTTGAATTGATCTGGTAGAAACTTCAAAATTTTCTTCTTCAGTTAATATTTCATCATCATTCATATCTTCTAAATTAAGATTTGATTCATCGCTCAGATCTTCTGACAAGTGATTATTCATTTTTTATCCTTTTAAAAGTTGATACGTCTAACTTACGCCCGTAAAAATAAAGAGTCAATTTATCTTTTATTAGATCACCATTTTTTTATTCAATGTCGAGAAATAAAAACTTTGAAATTTTTCTCACCCTCTTCAAGTTGAAAGAGAATTTTTTCTTGAGGTTCTTCATTTAAGATTTCTTTTTTTATTTTAGAAATGTCAATATTTCTAGCAATCAATTTTTCATTTAGTTCAAAATCTATAAAATCTTCTAGGTTTGAAACCGCTCTATATGGAAATGTTAGGTCAACTATTTTTTTGTTATTTTTAGATATTTGAATTTTTAAATTAAATTCTTCAGGAAGAGTATTAATTTGATACAAGCTACTTTCAATCAATGATTTTTTTTCTAATGACAGTGCTTTAATTAAAACTTTTCTATAGTTTAATGGGGCACCATAATCCTTTAAGATGGTGAATAGCCCCATAAGAGAACGGATAAGTTGAAATACAAATGCATTTCCACTTGAACGGAACCACCATTTTTTGTTATCTAGATTTTTGTTAATCTCTTTTGAAATTTCCCAATTGTGAAGGTCAAAAACTTCATCTAGTAAAAATGGCATAAAGATTGAACTTATTATGACTGGTAAATACTCTTGAATATAACTCAATTTTACAGGGTCAAATCCTATTTTTGAATATTCATTTAAGTCTAGATTTAAATTCCCCTTAAGAATTTCTACAATCATTTTATTAAATGAATTTTTTCTTTCTTTATTTAAAGTTAAAAAATGTCCGAAATCAAAAAATATTGGAGTAGAATCTTTGACATAAAAATTCCCTTTATGAGTATCTCCTTGAAAAAAACCATCTAAGAAAAATTGTTGTAAATATGCGGTCAATAATTTACGAGAAAATTCTTCTTTTTGTTTATGAGTTGCTTTTACTTGAAAAATATCTAATGAAATCCCTTCACAGTATGTTGTAATGAGAACCTTATCTGTTGAAAACTCATGAACATTTGGAAAAATAATATCTCGATGTGAATTCAGTTCATTAAATTTTTTAATATTATTTTTTTCAATTGTGTAGTTAGTTTCAATGTCCAAACTATTTGTCATTTCAGCAATATACTCATGAACATCAAATCCCCATTTCTTTAATTTTGTATTGGCACCAATATGACCGATAAATCCGAGTAGTCGAATCTGTTCATTTATCTTTTCATTAATTTTAGGATAGAGAACTTTAGCGGCATAAATCCCAGTATCATTTTTGAATTTACACAGATGAACTTGCCCTAAAGATGCTACCCATTTTGCTTCATCAAAACTCAAAAAGAGATCATCAATACAATGTTTTAAAGATTGTTCAATATAATTTTTTATTTCGCTAAGAGGAATCGCTTTTAACTCAGTTCCCAACGACAAATTCTTATATTCCTCCATGGATTCACTAGAAGTTCCTGCCATTTGTGCAATTTTTAGAAAAATCCCTTTTTCTTGACCAAAATAATTTGAAATAATATTTAATGCTTTTTCTTTTAAAAAGTTCATGTCAGTTATTATAGATTGATAGATCATTTCTGAACAGAGATTATAAACTCTTCCTCTGGGTTTGACCAATTAGACTCTTCTTTATCTGAGATAGTTTTTACTCGCCAGAAAAATGTCTTCCCCACTAACTTAGGATCCGTGATATAGGCCTCTTCTTTCTGGGTTGTTATTTCTTTCACAATTTTTTTAAATCGTTTATCTGAGGCGGCCTGTAGTTTATAACTTGTTGCATAAGGAACTTTTTGCCACTCAAAATGGACTGGAGAGAAGCTTTTCTTGTCCTGATAAACAAAGTCAACAATTTCAAGACCACTGGGAACTCCAAGTGTGAAAACAATTTCACGAGTATTAGATGGAGTTCCAACTTGATCACCTTCAAAGACTGAAGTCACTCTCCAATATAATTTGGGGTATTTATCAGCAGGGAGATCAAATCTAGAATTGGAATCTTCTACTTCAGATTTTTCAATGATGCTTGAAAAATCATTATCTTTAGCAATTTCAATTCTATATTTTTTTGCAACATTGATTTTATTCCATTCAAAAGCAATATTTAATTTCTCTTGTTTTCCAAATTCTTTTTTATGTTGAGGATTTGATAATTTTACCTTTGGAACATCTACAACATTGAAAGGTTCTACTGAATATGTTTCACTGTATTCAGTCATTGGGAGTTGATCTTTATCGAGGGCCTGAACCCTCCAAAACATTGGCCCATTGAGGAAAACAGGAGCTAATACATTTGCATTTTTTGATACAAGAAATTTTGAATCTGTAAAATCTGATTCTTTTGCATACTCAACTCTATAGCTATCGACATATGAACGTTTGCTCCATTTAAGAGGAAGTTTAAATTCACCTTCTTTAGCAACGTAGTCTAAAATATCTTTTTTATAATCTTGATCGAGTTTTATTATTGGTGAGATTTTTATATTAAACCTAAATACCTCTCCCTCTCCTCCTTTACGACCTTTGGAATCAAGACCAGTAACTCTCCAAAAATAAGTTCCAACTTTTAAATTTTGAAGAGGCAAATTGTCTAATTTTGTTTTAATGCTGGTTTTGTCTTTCATCGTATTATCTAGTGAATACTCTATGAGATATTCACTTGATTTGTTTTGTTTTTGCCATTTCAGTGAAATATCTGGGAAAGTTTCACCTATCGTAAAATCAAATTGATCTTGAGGATATAATAATGTAATCGGATCGACAAAATTCGCATATATGCTAAATGAACTGGCCTCAGTCCACTTTGTTTCAACATTATTTGGATAAAAGCTCTTTACTCGCCAAAAATAATCTCCATAGGCAAGTTTAGAATTGAACGATGGTAAAAACACATCTTGCTCAACGAGGATATTTGAAAAATCTTCTTTCTCACTAATTTGTACGAGGTACTTTTCCGCCTTGGTTATCGAAGACCATCTGAATTTTGTGAGAATTTTTTCATCCTTTTTACCAGGAATAGTATATATTTTATCCTTTTCAGGGAAAATGGTTTTTGGGATATCTATGGATTTTGCATTAAAACGCCTTGGAATACTTTCCCCGACAACTCCCTCATCGACAATAATTTGTACTCTCCAAAAATAACTTATACCAGATGGTATACTTAAAGATACTTCTCTAATATTTGATTTTTGTTCTTTGACTAATCTCCTAAATGACCTGTCCTTAGAAATTTGTACATTAAATTCCATTCCTTCAATAATTTTTTCAACATTCCATTTGAATAGGATTTGTGCAGAGCTCGCGCTCCATATATCTTGATTTTCAAGTGGAGATATTAGATCAATCCCAATATTTTTGACTTCTTCAATTTGATTTTTTACAACTTTCAAACTCTGATTTTTCTCAACATTTTTTGTCACACCTTGCGACTCAACTTCTGCACTCCCTGATATAACATCGATTTTTGAAGACTTTTCGTTTATAAGATTTAAATTCAATTTTGTTTTTTTACCCGAGACCTTTACCTTTTTCCCTTTTTGAGTGAACTCTAAATTAATCCTTGTGCCAAGTATCCCGCTTAAGGAACCTTTTTTAACATCTACAGATTTGGAAGTTATAATAACAAGACTGTTAGGTTCTAAGACAAATTCTGATCCATCATCAAAATGAATTTGTGCAACTGAATCATCTCCTGTGAATACATATTCGTTTTCAACAAGGTTATCTTTGTTCTGTGCTTGGTACCAACTAATATCGTAATCAAGTTTCACACGAACATCCTTATACACAGTTGATAGTGCCGCAATTTTTTCAAGATCACCTTTTCTAGAAATTGAATTATTATCGAACAATATTCTATCGTCTATGATGAGGTAAGTAGAAGTTATAAAAACAAGAATTGCTACAATCGCAATAACTTTATCTATTGAGTCGGACTTTTTGAGTTGGATGGCAATTTCACTGTCAGACATGGGTTAAATATTCCCTTTCATTTTTTTTTGTTGCATATGGTAAAATAGTACTATATTTGGAAACAAAAAGTAGGAAGAACATTTTTCTCTTTATATAGATAAAAGGTAAGGAATGCCTAAGATTCTAAAAAGCATATCATTGAAGTATAAGCTCCTAGTACTTCTCATCTTAATGCCAATTACAGCACTTGGACTTTATCTCTATATGGCAAAAAATCTTTTTGAAAATGATAAGATTGCCTATATTTTCGGAACATCTCTTTCTTCTTCCAAAATGCAAGCTCATACAGTTGAGAATGAATTTAAAATTATAGGACAGATAAATCGTCCAATACTTGTAGGTTATTCAAGAGAAACAAAAAAGTTTGATAAGATTTCAATGACAATATTTAATGAGACAAAATCTTTAAATATTCTAAGGTTATATGAAGAAAATATCGATGGTGACTATAAAAAAGTTGGAGAGCTCAAGAAAGAAGACTTTTTTATGGATGACCATATTGATGAAGTTGGAAATATCGAGTTAGAGTTTGCGAAAATTGAAGTTGGTGAGCTGAGCGTCAAAATTCTCTCATTAGAAAAAGGTCTGTTTGCTGTTTTCACCAAATTTGAACGCCAAAATTCTACTCCGATCGGTGTATTTAATGTTCAAACTTCTCAGGAATTAGTTAACCCTTTTATAACTCGCTCGTTTTTCTCTACTTATTTGATAAATAAACATGGAAAAGTTCTTCTTGGCCCTAAGGATCAAAAACTTCTAGAGAAGGATTTAGCTAATACAGATATTTATAAGCGACTTAAAGGTATCAAAACAAGAGAAGGAACTTTTGAAGAAAAGATCAAAACAGATAATTACTTAGTCTCTTTCACTCAAGTTAATACAGGTAATCTCACAGTTTTAACCTTAATGAGTAAATCCATTGCTCTGAGTGCTGTTGGAACTCTTATTATGAAATCTCTCCTTTTTCTGATTGCGATTGTTGCATTTTCAATTGTCATAGCTTTGATTGCTTCTAAGAAATTAACGAGTACACTAAGAGAACTCTTTTTTGCAACCAAAGAAATAGGAAAAGGTAACTTTGATATTGAAGTAAAAGAAAAATCACATGATGAAGTTGGTGAGCTTGCAAAATCTTTTAATTTCATGGGTAAAGAAATATCAAGGTTATTAAAAGAACTCAAAAAATACTCTGAGCACTTGGAAGAGTTGGTTGAAGAAAGGACGAGAGAATTAAATGAGGCCTTAAGTTTACAAAAAGGAATGATGGACTCTTTGGGCCAGGGATTTATGATGTTTGATGAAGCAGGAACAGTATTGCCAGTTTTTTCAAAGGCATCTGAAAAAATGTTTGAACGTTCCCCTGCTGGAGAATTTGTTGGGGATTTGCTTCAGATTCCAGAAAACGAAAAAGAAACATTTAAAAACTTCTGTCAATTTATCTATGCTGAAACGATTCCGTTCGAAGATATTGCCAATTTGGCACCTAAAAAAATTGAAAACTCAAGTCATCGTAAAATTTTTCTCGACTATCATGAAATGAGAAATCAAGATCAAAAAATTTCAAATGTAGTTATCGTCGCTACTGATAAAACTGATGAGGTTGCGGCACAAGAAGAAGCCAAAAAAGAGAAAGCTTACGTTGAGATGATTGTTAAAATATTGAGCAATAAGGGCCAATTTAGTAATTTTTTATTAGACACGAGAAAAACTTTGCAAGAGATGAATAATTGCTGTCTATCAACTAAAATGACTAACACAGAAAAAATTGACGCTCTTTTCAGAGGAATGCACACAATCAAAGGAAATTCTGGTTTGTTCTCACTTTACGATATTAAAAATACAACTCATGAATATGAAAATGAGCTTGATAAGTTAAAAGCAAAAGATGATAAAGAACAGACAGGCTTCATAGTAAATCTTCCTGAAAAATTAAAAGTAGTAGAAGATCTTTTTGATAAGTTTATTTCAGATCACGGACGTGTGCTTGGATTGCAATCTTGGAAAGAGTTCACTCCAACACAAGAAATCCAAATTGAGAAGTTAAAAATATTCTTAGATTTGCTCAATAAAGTAAAAGCACCTAAAGGAGTGATACAGAGGTTTGTCGACAATATTTATGCCAGACCTTGTACTTCCTTATTGTCACACTATAACGATCTTATACAGAATTTAGCACAACAATTAGGAAAAAAGGTTAAACCTCTCATTATAAATGGAGGAGAGACACGTGTTATTCCTGAGCTCTACAATGATCTTTTTTCTTCTCTTGTACATGCTTTTAGGAATTCAATTGATCATGGAATTGAGCTCCCTGAGATAAGAGAGTCAAATGGAAAACTAGAAGAGGGCCAATTGTCTTTAACTATTTCAAAAATTCCTGATCTCAATGGAAATGAAGAACTGCTCATTTTACTAGAGGATGATGGAAAAGGAATTGATCCAGATGTTATCCGAAGCCTAGTTAAAAATAAAAATCCAGAGTTGGCACAGAAAGAAAGTGATGAGGAAATTATACAGCATGTCTTCGATGCTTCCCTATCAACAAATGAAGAGGTAACCGATCTTTCAGGACGTGGAGTTGGAATGGATGCTATTAAAAATATTACAGTAAAAATGGGTGGAACAGTAGAAGTCAGGTCGAAAGTAGGTAAAGGAACTATCAATATTATTCGAGTGCCATTGCAAGAAAAAATAAATTAGAAAGATAAATATTAGTAAAAAAGCAATGACATTTATTTCTTTTCACCATGATGTTTTTTCCAACATAGCGCAATTTTATTTTTGAGATCTTCTAAAGACCAAGGTTTAACAAGATAATTAGAAGCGCCTGCAACTATGGCATCCATTACGATTTTAATCTCGCTTTCAGCAGTTAACATCAAAAAAGGAGTATCCTTATATTCTTGGATTTGTCTCACCTCTTTAAGTAATTCAAGGCCGGACATATTTGGCATAACAATATCACAAATTATAAAGTCAATTTTTTTATTGGATTGCAAGTACTCAAGTCCTAGCTTTCCATCCTCGGCGGTATGAAACTCACCAGTAAAACCTATTTCCTTCAATTGAGATTTAACTGCATTTCTTACAACATGTTGATCATCGATAATTAAAAAAGTGGCCTGCTTTGACATCATATCAATCTTCTCCTGATTTCTTACTTCCATTCTATTTTAAAAAAAAGCTTGCGCAAAGGTCTCAGCGTTATTTTTCCTAGTTTTTATTAATATCATTTCGTGTAGCTTCTAGATATTTTTCTTTTTCAAGGTCAGGGTCAAGTTCAGCATCAGGATTGCTTGTAGGAATATTGGGGTTTCTATTGACGAAAAAGTCAAACCTTGAAAGAATATATGAAGTTACTAAGAGAGGTAATAATTGTGTAAATACTATTAAAGGCCATTCTAGAGCGAATCCATGGCCGTAGACTTCAGTAAATAAACCTGGCCTATAATATGTGTAAGGCACAACTAAAAACGCCATAAACCATAGCCCACCTATTCCACCAAATATTGCGCCAATTATTCCAAATGATACAACTCCAGCAAATCCAAGAGCAACCTTATTAAAACTCTTCTTTTCCTCTATTATCCTTGATCTGTAATCGATGAGGGCATTTTCTATCTCTTCAGGTGTAGCACCAGATTTAATAACATCTACACGGTAGTCTTCAATACCTTTAGTATTCATTAAAAATGTAGTAACGAGGATGTTGGAAAGTTGATAGGACCAACTCATTATAGGATGTAAAAGAAAAGCAGTTAAAATAATTGCAAAAACATTCCTAATGATCATCTTCTTCATGATGAGTTCCCTCAGATGTAGACACTAAATACAGTATATCTTTACTTATAATTCTAATCAAGTTCTCCTGATTGATTTTCAAGATCATTCAAATCGACTACGTTATTAATTTCATCATCTGTATATGTGGGGTAATCATCACTTGGCTCATATTCTTGTAAATTTGTTGGTGTTTCATCAGTAGGAATAGTTGAATAATCATTTTCTTGAGCAAAACAAAATGTACAATTGATAAAAATCAAAATAGCAAGTAGTTTCATTAAGCGGCCTTTTTCTTGTTAATTTTTTTCCGATGCCTTAAAAGTTCTTCTTCAACAGAGTAAGGCTCGACAATTTCTACTCTATCAATAATTGTATCCAACCAGTCAAGCATAGATTTAGAATTATCTAGTGTTGCCGCCCAAATTCTTTCCCCTCTTATATTTTCTATAATGCATGGATCTTTCATATATATATATTTTGGATTGAGAAAATCTAGAGATAAATCATAAATTTTCAAAACGAGCCGAATTTCTGAATCATCAACCCCCCTTATTGCAGATATAAAATCTTCAATTTGTGCATCTGCAAAATTCTGTGAATAATTAAGTTCAAGTGAAAATGTTATTCCATAAATTTTGTCTATTTTTAAGGCCATTAAAGTTCTTTCCTTAACATTTTCACAGATTAGATTGAGATCATCCTGGAGAAAAACTAATTTATGAGGGAATACTTCAACTGTAATGGCATCATTTTTTTTAATACTAAGGGCAATTTTATTTTCAATCCCCTCTTCAATTTTGTCCAAAAGATACTTATTAATGTTTTGGCCATTTAATTCCTGAAATATTTTCTCATTGCGTTGGTAAATTTTTTCAAGATCATAATCCTCCAACCGCACAATTTCAGTTTTTAGCTGCTGATTTATTCCTTCAATTGCTACTTGGGGTAATTCAATCTCCCGATCATTAAGGGAAGTCTGTAGTGCGATCCAATTGACCAGTGGAATATTTACTTCAACGATAGGTGCCTGTACGAGCTCGATTGTTTTATCTGAGTTTGTATTTGTTACTTCAATATGCATATGATGTAATGATAACAATTGAACAATGTCATCGATAAGGCCTTCATTAACTCTAAACTCATCGCAAATAGATTTGTACGTAGAGATTTTATTTTTATGAATGTAGAATATGATCTCCCAAAATTCGTTTCTTTTCATCATCGCTTGAACTTCAAAAGGAATTTTGCGCAACTTTTTGTTCATAATTCTCCTTAATGGTAAAACTCTTCTCGGATACCCGAGCAATTAACTTTAGTATAAGTAAATTCAATTACTTGTAACTAGTTGTTTATATTAAGAAATTTATGGCATAATGGGGTATGATCGCAAAAAATCTATTGAAAAACCCCATTCTTGTCATAGGTGTTCTTTTTATGGCCATATTCTTGTTTGATTTGCGTGATCGCAAAGTTTTCTTCCATAGAGACAAACTAGAGGCCACATCTTGTAAAGCCGCGATAGTTCCACTTACCAAGAGGGTTGCTGAAGATCAATGGACAATCAAATGTAAAGAAAACAATCTCGATATTGATATTATTTCAGAATACAGCGCAAACACTAATGTCACTAAAAAAATTCTCTACACCGAATTGGCAAATCAACTCATGTTTATTTCTCAAAATACCCATCCTGAAGCGATGGAGAGGACTTTTATGGTCGTCATAAAGCTTAAAAGTAACATGATGAATATCTCTGCCATGACAGAAGGTAAGTATCTAGCAAAAATGAGAAACTTACAGGATGAAAATCAATTACTCAAACATATCCAAGCAACGGTTAAGACTAAAGAATTTTCTAAATGACTCTGATATTTCAGTTTCAAATTGATAATTTTTATCATCAACATTAAAAGAATATCTAAGTGAATGTAAAAATAACCGACTTGCCTTTGGGCCACTATAGAGTTCATCTCCTAATAAAGGGTGTCCACGATGTGAGAATTGAACACGAATCTGATGTCGACGGCCATGTTTTAACTTTATATGAACAAGGCTTAAATTTTCTTTCTCATTAAACTTGAGAAGTTTATATTCGAGCCTAGAATATAAACCTTCCTGTGACACTTTTACTTTTTTGCCTTTAATATCACTACTTGAGAGATTATCTTCAAATACTCCCTTATCGCTGATTTTCCCACTGACAATCGCAATATATTCTTTGAGCAAGTTGTGGGCATTTTCTCGTAAAATATTCCAGATTTTAAATTTTTTACAGTAAACTAAAACTCCCGAAGTCTCAAAATCTATACGATGGATTAATCCTTTTTCATATGAATTTTCAAATATGAAATCCCCTAGCTTTTGTTCTTTTCTTAAAAAGCAAATTACCGAAGACTTTTCAGAGTAAAGATGGGAATGGCAATTTATTTTAGAAGGTTTATCTAATACAATAAATAGATCGTCTTCAAATAATATATTGATTCTGGGCCCAATATAGTTTGGATTCTCTATATAGTGATTAACAAGGTCGATAGGTAGTGAAATTTCTTGTTTATCAACTAATCTTCGTTTAAGTTCTTTTTTTTCAATAAATTTTTTTAATCTCTGTTTTGAAATACCTAGATCATTACAAAAATCACTCAGTGTTGAATATTTTTCTATCGGTGAAACTTTTATATTCATTATCGAACGTCAGTTTTTTTACCATTATCTCTCAGGTCAGTTTTTCTGAGAATAAACTCCACTCTTCTATTTAAGTGTTCTGGAACATCTTGTCCATTATCATATCCAGAATTTGGGCGAGTATCACCATAAAAAACTGTTGTAATTCTATCAGCAGCGATACCACCATTAATTAAGAGTTTCGTTACTCTTAGGGCCCTTTGCGATGATAGTGTAAAAGCATCACCATGTTGTGAAGGATCTGTTTCATCTTTTGAAGCATGTCCTTCTACAAACACTTTCCATTTTGTTCCATTTAATAGTTTAATCACTTTTGTTAGTGTTCGAGTGTTAATTTCAACTACTTCAAGTGAACTAGGTTTAAAAAATATTTTTTCTTTAAGCCTAACCATTATGCCTTCAGGTTGCTCATAGACATCAACATCTTCAACCAGTTCAAAATCTTTCAAATCTGATCGCATAATTTTTAAAATCTCAGTAGACTCTCTATTTACTTCATGTTTATCTAGAAATCCTTCTGTTGTTAAAAATTCAATGGGAAAAGAGCGAATTGGCTCTTGTGATTCTAACATTGTAGGAGAATCGTCTGGAGACTTTCCACTTTGGATGACTTCTCCTTGCTTTAATACGTTTCCTCCAAATGCATCTCTCACAGAACCTAGAGCTGCTTCATATTTTGCAGTTTCTGTTTTTGCAAAAGAAAGTAAGAGAACGAAAAATGTAAGTAGTAAGGTTACAAGATCTGAAAACGTGGCCATCCAACCCGGTAGTCCTGGAGGACAATCTGGACATTTTGCAGGGGCATCCCCTGCAGGGGCACCACCGCCGCCTCCACCACCAGAGTCATTATTGTCAGCTTCATCTGCCATGGTTTAATCCTTATTCATCCCCTCCGCTATCGGCCGATTCTCTTTGGGCGGGAGGTAAGAATGCGCTTAATTTTTCTTTAATTAGCCTAGGATTCTCTCCTGCTACAATTCCCAGAGTTCCAGCAATAACGATATTCATCTTTGTAATTTCTAATTGAGATCTATATACAAGCTTTTTCCCAAGAGGGATTGCAAAAGCGTTTGCTAAAATCGCTCCATAAAATGTCGTCAAAAGAGCAACGGCCATCGCCGGCCCAATCGCCGAAGGATCAGATAGGTTTTGAAGCATTTGAACAAGTCCAATCAGTGTTCCAATCATACCAAATGCTGGGCCATCGGCACCAATCCCATCTAGTACGTCAGCTCCAGTTTTATGTCTTTGTTCCATTGCATCTATTTCAAGTTGTAAAATGGCCTGGATAACTTCTGGTGGCCTATTATCAGCGGCCAAAGTCATTGCTTTTTTCATAAATGGATCTTCAACTGGAACTTTTTCAAGTGCAAATACCGATTCTCTTCTAGCAGTTTCTGCAAGACTTCCTATTTCTTCGATTGTTTCTTTAGGATCTGCAGGGGTGAAAAATATTGATTTCATTGTGAAGGCCATAAGCTTAACAACCACTTCCATGGGCCATTTAATAAATGTTGCAGAAATAACCCCTAGCCCAACAACAATAATTGAAGGGACATCAATAAATATGACAATACTTCCACCAGCTAAGATTGCACCCATAACGGCAACAGTTGCTAGTGCTAGACCAATGACGGTTGCGATGTCCATAATTCCTTCCTCTAGAAACGTATATATCAACTCCTCGGTGTCACCCGGGGCTTTTTGAGAAAAAAAATGGCCAGGGAAATTTTTTCCTGTATTTATGAACTAAAAAGTTTTTAGGTTTTAAGGTAAAAAGCTTACATTTCAATAGCTAAGAAGTAAGTGTATTTTTCTTATGAGAATAGGATTAACCAATGAAAGATGAAATTTGCGTATAGAAGTTGGCAAATTTACAATTACTCTGTAACTACCTGAGAAAAATGTCCTATTTGATGTTAAGCGATTTTGACCAACACCTGCTTAATGTAATTAGTTTTACGGACAGATTTCCATAAATTGTAACCTTTTTAAATCTTTTTTTAGTTTCCTCATATTTACTTCCCCTTACAAACTACTTTTTAAGGTAATTTGACCCTATTATTTTTTCATCATGCGACCCTTTTTAAATCCTCAAAACATTCATAGGCCAGTTTCACTCCATTTAATAAAAACATTTCCAACTTTCCATCTCTGTATCGCCTAATCTCCACTGTTTTTCCAATAAGTGAATGGCCATTTTCCCTTGAGACAAGGTATTTATGGCCTTCAAAACTTAATATTTCCCCTTCACCTATTTTTCTATGATCTCTAATCGTCAAAACTTCATTGAGATCTATTAGTTCTTCAAGTTTTCTATAAGCTGGTCTTTGATCTTTTGCAGATACTGAGAACTTCAGGTTGTAGGCAGTGATAAACTCTTCTAAGTACCTATTTGCAGCTTCAATATTCTTTATCCCTCTAAGCCTAATTTCTGAACAAAGCCTGTCCTGAAGGGTTTTAAATAGCCTCTCAATCCGTCCTTTCGCTTGAGGACTGTTGGCCTGAATAGAGATAATTCCAAGCTCGTTCATGGCCCTATTCATATTTGTAAAACCCTGTCTTTTCCCGCCACCATAAATTCCGGCCTTATCAGAATAAAGCATTTGGAAGACACCATATTTATTAATTATTTGTTCCACCACATCCATCGCTGCAAAAGTTGTCTCTGTAGGAGTAAATTTCGCAGCTAAAATCTTTCCAGTGGCATCATCAATGGCAGCAGTCAGACAAAAAGGTGAACAGTCATGAATCCAGCGATGAGGGCTTCCATCAATTTGAACCATTAACCCTTCTTTCTCATAACGCTTTCTTCTAGGGTGAGATTTTCTTTTTGCTTTTTTCTGGTAGGGAATAATCAGGCCCTCTTGTAGTAAAAGGTTTCTAATAGTGGTGTAAGTAGGGATGCTGTCAAATTCATGAGAATTATTTTCGCGTAGTTTTTCAATAAAGTGAACGAGATTAAGGCCGTTATATCTTCCAAGATAAAGTTGAATAATTTTATTGGATACTTTCATTGATGTTTTATTGTGAGGTATTCGACCTTTATTACCATGTATTAGAGAAGCAACACCTTGTTCTCTAAACCCTTTCACAAGCCTCCTAAACTGTCTTTCACCAATTTCTAAAGCACAGCAAGCATCTTCAGATCGAAGTTCACCGTTAAGATACTGAGAGATAATATCTATCCTAATCTGTTGTTTTGTTTTAAAATTCATAAGACCGACCTCCTTGTTGGTATTTGATTGTTTTTTTGTTTAATCAAATAATACCAACATTGCAGGTGGTCGGTCTTTTTCGCTTACTAAATAATGCGTGACATCTTTGAGTAGTATCTACACAAATTTACAATTACTCGATATCTCTAGATCAAAAAAGCTATAAAATTACAGATCAAGAGTCTCAAGATAAACGGCCATACGTTGCCTTAATTCGTCTAAGGTTAGAACTTCTTCTTCCATGAGAAGCTCTTCTTTAATAAATTCACTAGGAAAACCTGTAAGATTGGCCAAGGATCTTAAAGAAACGAAATCATTCTCCCTGGAACTGTTAAACTGAGCAAAATCCTCACCTACTTTAGCAAAGCTTAGAGCAGTCATCTACACTCCTTTGTATTTCCCCTCAAACACTCCTATTCGAGGTTTATGCGTGCTGTCTACGATAATTCTATCCGGCCAAGATTTATGATGTCAATTCACAGAAGCAATTGTAAGTTTTTTTTAGTTTACTCTCAACTCTCTTTGCGAGAATCTGTCAGGTCGAAAAAACAATCTAAAAAGCTTGAGATCTTTAAATTCATTTCTTCGTACTCATTTTTACATTCACTCAACAGAGTTATTCCTCCTCCAGCATGTAATTCTATTTCTGAATTTGATAGATTAATTTCAGCTGTACGAATATTTATACTTGAAGCAAAGTGAGTATTAGTTCTTAAAAATGTGCTCCCACAATAAAACTTTCTCGGAATATTTTCTATTTCAAACAATAATTTCATGACTCTTTTTTTAGGTGCACCAGTTATACTTCCACCTGGGAAAAGAGAATTTAAAACAGATCCTAGATTCATTTCTTTAAGCAATTTTGTACTCACCAGTGAGTATTGGTGCAAAATTTGAGGTACTATTAAGGGCGATTTTCTTTTTCTCACAATTGAAGGTCTGTTGGCGATTTTACTAAGGTCATTTCGAATCATATCCGTAATCATATCTAATTCTGCACCATTTTTTTTGTCTTTTATCAGTTTTATCCAAAGAATTTTCCAGTCCTCATTTTCTTTCAATCTATATGTTCCTTTAATGGGCATGGAATAGATACTTTCTTCTCCTTTAAAACTTCCTTTTTGAAATAGTCCTTCAGGAGAGTTTGAAAATAGAATGAGTTCAATATTTGGAATATATGAAAAATGAGAATAAGCTGATAAATGGTCAGATTTTGAAACAAAAAGATCAAAAAGTTTTTTTTCATCTGGCCTTTCTAATATTCTAAGTTTAAATCGATTTGTTAAATTGAGTTGATAACATTCACCAAGTAATAGACATTGCCTAGCTTTATTGAAGGCATACTCATATGATTTAAGAACTGGAAACTCAATGAATTTGACATTGTAATTCTGGGCACTCACCTTTTTGAAATCTATGACTTGTGACTTATTATACTGAATTTTTATAGCTAATAATTCATCTTGCCCTAGAAGCTCTTGATTGTTATAAAAATGACCCCACTCGTAAGTAAAGTGGTACACTGTATTAGTTTTAGAACTATCTTCAAAAATTTTTTCATTTTCTAATTGATCGGCAAACATTTGGGGAGTGAAGGGTTGTTCATTTTGTAAGAGAGGATTTACAACTCTATTAGAATAATAAAGTTCACAAACAATAGGTTTTTCTAATAGAAGAAACTTTTTATTACCAAGGTAAAAACAACTAAAGGGGGCCTTAAGGGCCATGGTATTTTACTCCTGTGCAGGTGCAAAACTTAAATTTTCAAACGATGTGTATGAGCCAACCCAGGCGAGTTTGGCCGTACCTGTTTCACCGGCCCTATTTTTTCCAACAATTATTTCAGCGATACCTTTTTCATTGGTATTTGGATTGTAGACTTCATCGCGATAAACCATCATAACAATATCTGCATCTTGTTCTATCGAGCCAGATTCTCTGAGATCAGAGACAATTGGTCTTTTATTAGGCCTAGCTTCTACAGCACGGTTGAGCTGAGAAAGAGCGATAATGGGACATTCGAGTTCTTTGGCGAGATTTTTTAGTCCCCTTGAGATTTCAGAAATTTGTTGTTCCCTAGAAGGATTATTTGAGGCCGATTTCATAAGCTGGAGGTAATCAATAACGATCATTCCGAGACCAGAATCTGCTTTAATTTTTCGACACTGTGATTGAATGTCGAAAAGAGTGATATTTGCAGAGTCATTTATGAAAACAGGAAAAGTAGAAATTTCTTTAACGGCCTCTCCGATACTTCTTAAATCTGTGTCTAAGAAGTTTTTGGTTCTCATTCTTTTTGAATCAACTTTGGCCCTAGATGAGAGAACTCTTGAGCTGAGTTCGTTTGCTAACATTTCCAGAGAAAAAATGGCGACAGGAAGTCCGGTTCTTTCACAGGCATTTATGGCCAGATTAAGTGCCAAGGAAGTTTTTCCCATTGCGGGTCTTGCCGCTAAGATAATCAGTTGTCCTGCTTGCAATCCAAGGAGGAGTTGATCAAGTTTAGGGTATCCAGTTGATATCCCCTGTATTTCACCAGTCTGTCTTGAAGTGTCTTCTAAATCTTTAAGATTTGATTTTAGACATTCGTTAATTCTAACCATCCCTCCAGATTTAGCGTCGTTTGTGAGTTTAAAAAAGCTACTTTCAACATCCTGAATAAAGTCTTCTACTTTTCCAGAAAAGCTCATTCCATGCTCTGCAACTCTCATCGCAGTTTGGACAATTTTTCTAAGGGATGATTTGTCTCTTACAATTTTGGCGTAGTGATAAATATTGGCAGAGCTGGCCTGATCCTCAACAATATTTAAAATAGCGCTTTGTCCTCCGACTTGATCTAATTTACCTAGATCAGTGAGTTTTGAGCATACTGTTACGTAGTCAATTGGTTGATTATTAATAACCAGGTCTTTAATAACTTCAAATACAGTTCCATATTGTGGGTGATAGAAATCATCTTTAGAAAGTTCTAAATCAAAGATTTCATCAAAGACTGAGCCATCAATAATCAAACAACCAAGTAGAGATTTTTCAGCAAGAAGGTCATGTGGAGCTTCTTTAATTTGAGACATGAGTAGATTCCTTCTTCAGAAAAATTGAACCCCAGGTGAGAGATCACCTGGGGTAAAAATTAAGCTTGAACTTCTTCTTGTACTTCTTCAGCAGTTGCTTCATCCGTAGCTTGTGCTTCAGCATCGGCCTTAGCTTTCGCTTTTTTAGCAATGGCCGCTTCTTGCTTTTTCTTCATTTCTTCAGCTTGAACTGGATCCATAGTCACTTTAACTGTAAAATTCGCTTCAACTTCTGGGAAGAGTTTAGCTTTAACATTGAAAGTCCCTGTAGATTTAATAGGAGTTTCAATAATTAACAATCTTCTTTCAATTTCTATTGTTCTTTCAGACAATATTTTTGACAATTCAGAGTTTGTAACACTTCCAAAGAGTTTTCCATTGTTACCAACTTTTTTTACAAGTTCGATGTTTAGTCCATCGATTTTTTTCTTTAAATCAAGCGCATACTTGTATTCTTCTGCGACTTTTTTTGCGAGGGCCTTTTTTTGATTTTCAAATGCTTTTTTGTTTTTATCATCGGCAATAACTGCAAGATTTTTTGGAACAAGATAATTTCTCCCATAACCAGCAGAAACATTTACTATTTCTCCGACGTTTCCTAGTGCAGGAACTTTTTCTGTTAATATAACTTTCATTTTAATTCTCCTTATTTCGATTTATCATCTTTCTAAAATCAAACCATTGGTCAAAAACTCCAACAATTACAACAACATGCCATAAAGACCAAATGGTAAATACAACAAATAGAGAGCGAATAAATCCCTTAATCTGTAATTTATTGAGTAGTGAAATATAAATTCCGAAGCCTTGAAAAAAGTAAAAAACTCCAACACAAGCAAGAATGTTTCCTCCAACGTAATCAAGTTTTAGATGAGGACTAAAATCTGAAAACAAAACGCAGGATAGTCCTACGATTAGGAAATAAACGAGATAATTTGGAGACTTAAAATTGACAAGGTCATTTGAAGTATAAGGGTATGTACTCTTTTGTATCCATATGTGGGATGCTCTTAGGACAGAAAACAAACTCGCCCAAAGACTAAGAAAAATTCCAACAAAGAACACTGATGGTAAAATGCTGACAATTGTGGTTGCCATTTCTTTGGGGTTTTTTAGAACGTCTTCAAGATATCTGGCCCTTTCTCCACCTTTTGCAAAAAGATCAGGATCTAGCTGCTTATAGTGTTCAAGTTCTGAAACAAGAATCTTTTCAAATTGTTCAACAACAGAAATTTCAAGACCTAAGATACTCAGGCCAAGAATGAGAAAAGATAGGCCAGCAATAATTGCACCTATTTTAACGATTCCTTCAACAGGGTCCATCTCTTTAACAAAAATTTGGTATAGCATCACTCCATAAAAAAATGAAAGTGAAACAACTCCAAAAAAAAGAGGATTCACATTATTGAAAATAATTGAAAAAAGATAGATAACAAGTATGCTAAAGGCGCCCATGAGCATGGTCTTGTTTTTCCCATACATAATAAGTGAAAAGAGTATTGGTGCAGGAGCAAAGAGGGACAAAAGGCCGGTTGTAGATAAAACTATAAATACAACTGATAAAAAGAACCAACGAGACCAGTTAAGGTCGGACACTGTTGGATTTTGAATTTCTGGCCCAGTATTGCTCATGCTCAATTTTTACATTCCTTATATTCTTTCAGCAATTCTATTATTCATATAGCTTGCTACACCAATTTGTCTTGCACGCTTAATTGCAGTGTTAACAAACCTTTGATGTTTTCTACTCACACCTGAAACTCTTGCTGGCCCAATTTTTCCAAATTCATTTACTAGCCATGCATATGTATTGGGATCTTTCCAATCTGCAATAAGTTTATTTGAAGTAAACCAACAATTTTTTCTTTTAGCGAATTTTTTACGCCCTTTTTCAGATTCTTCTCCCTCAGTATCCTCGACCTCAGTTCCCTTTTTGGCCTTAGAAAAAGGAGTTTTGTAATTTTTGAGAATTTGTTGCTCTTGAGAAGCTTCTCCAAGTTTAACAAACATGTACTTTATAACAGATTCATTAATGCCCAAACGTCTTTGAATTTCTTTGTTTGCAGCACTATCTGACTTATAAATAAAGTAGAGATAGTTACCTGATTGAAGTCCTGATGAAGTTGGTTGTGGAAATCTCATTGTTCCCCAATCATCACTCAACAATACTGAACCAAGATTTGCTTCAGTTACTTCTGAAACAATTTTTTTTAGTGACGCTACTTGGTCTTCTGTTGCGTCAGGTCTTGCGACTACTGCCAATTCATAAATCATCTTTACCTCCTGGACTAACGGCCTGACACCCCAATGACATCAAGCGAAAAGTAGATTTACAATGAGGCCAGAAACTAACATTTTTTAGTTAATGTGAAAAGAAATTTGGCAATTGGTAAATTCATAAATAAATATAATGAGCAAAATTATCTTCCTTTTTATAAGTTCAATAATTTAAACAATTTATAATAGATTGAGCTTTGTCTTTTTTCCAGCACTTAGACTCATTCGGCCATGTATTCTTTTTGACGTCCTCCTCTCAGTAAACCAAGAGGATTCCTAGTGTGCTTGTACACAGCTAGAGGTTACCGCTTCAAAGACCTGTACATCTGCCACGTCTCCACGGTCACTTTGGGTGCGCCACTGAATGAAACCTACCCAAAACTACTCACGTAATTCTGGTGTTCATTTCCTAGTTCATCTATGCTGGTTTTATCTTTAGATAGTTTCCAAAGATTAATTGCTAAAGATTTCATTCTCAATAGTTTGCAATAGAGGTATGTAAATATTGGAAATAATCAATATTTTGAATAAAACCATGATATACGACCGCAAATGTAGTTTTTTGAGTATTTTATGATTGGTAGGGCCTATTATTTTGTATTGTTTTTTTGCATACTTGGACGTTGTCAATGCGAGGAAATGGAAAAATTCAATACAGTGGCAAGGGGTATCCTTTACGATCAGCTTATAAATAGAATTAGATTAAAAAAAGAGATTGAAGATAAATATTTTGAAATTCTAAAAGATGAAACAGTTCAAGAACTGGCCCATCAAACCATCCCGATTATTGAATCTCTTTTAAATAGAACTTTCAAACGATTACCAATTATCAAAGTCATGGAATCCAGAGACATCTTTGAATTCCTTTACAAAAATTCTCAAAGAGACACGCTAAATAAAATTCAACATGAATCTACATTGAGTTTCAAACAAAAAAAGAAACTCTTAAATGACTATCATTATTTAGATATTTCAAATATGAAGACCGCCAAATCTAGCTTAAATTTGCCTTTTTTCTTTTTTGAATCTCTCAATACTATTGTAGTAAATCGACAACTGGCCATTCAAAGTATTTTTGAACGGTCTTCTCCTTTGGGTTCAAACAAGTTAAGTACAAATGATTTTTTAAATTATCTCATTATTTCTCTAGGTCATGAACTCGTCCATGTACTTCAATCACAATATTCTTCAGTAATAAGTTCACTCGGTATTTATCAAAATGATTTTACTATTTCTCAGTTATCTCTTCTTGAGGGACATGCTACTTTTTTTGAAGAAAAGCTTGGAGAAGCACTTGGGATATCTCCAATTCATTTCAATTTTATAAAAGATGGTTGTCTCATTGAAAATCAAATGACTTCAACTAGAAACAATTTTCTTGTTAAAAGTATATATCTGGCCGGGAAAGACTTTGTAGAATATTTTTATAATCTTGGTGGTGTTGAACGGGTTTGGAAGCTTTTCGACTCTCCCCCACAAACATATTCTGAAATTTTGGATCCTCAAAATTACACACGTTTTAGACTTCCACACAAATCGGATTTTAATTCTCTCCATTTGTCTGAATTTCTTTATTCTAGGTTTCATATGATTCCTAAAATGAGACATATATCTGTCAATCAAGTATGGGAAAAGTTTCATTTATATGACCAAAACTTCAATAAAGAGGTACTCAAACATATTAAATCTGCTCAAACAATAAACATACAATCAGAAAAGGGTCTTTTTGTAATTACAATCTATATCCCTAAAGGCCCAAATGATCTCACTGAGTTTTCAAAAAAAATAGATGCTACAAAAACAAATTTTTCCCTTTCAAATAAAGTAGATCTCTATGTAAAGGAAAAATATAATATTGAAGGTCAAGATTTAGAAATAAAATACGTCATTTTTTCAGATGGGCAGCAATATTCAAATACTCAATTTAAATTGAAAAACGCTCTTATTGAAGTTGAAATGAAGGATGGAAATCCAAGTCAATTGCGAACTTTTTTAGAAAGTTCACATTTATTTTCAAAAGAATACGATATATTTAAAATCAGTGCTTTTCATTCATTAAATTTTAAAGAATTAAATGTTAAACTGAAAAAAATGATACTTTCTCTAAAACTTTGGACTGAATTGTTTTTTGTGAATCTAAAATTCGACATAGAAAATTTAAATCGGAAATGCTCATCTTTGTTTAAGAAAAAAACTAATTTCAGGTGAAATTGTTAAATACACTTTCCCTTATAAATTAAAAAAAATAATCAGAAAATCTAGATTTTAGAACGACGAAAAGACTTAGTATTTTCCTTAGCTCTTCTTTTTTCTGAGGCCTGCAGTTTTTCTTTTTTTCGCATCGAAGGCTTTTTGTACTCTTTTCTTTTACGGTATTCTTTTAAAATACCAGCTGATTCGCACATCCTCTTAAATTTTCTGAGGGCCTTATCTGCTGTAAAGCTTCCACTGACTACCACTTTGACAGAGTCGTTGGACATTCATTTTCTCCCTGACTTAATGCAGTATTAATTATGAGATTTCTATTGTAGCAAAAGTCCCAAATTAATCAAGTTTACTTTTTCATATTCTTAACAATTTATTCACTTTCTAGTACTCCTGCGGGAAAATCTCATACTGCTCAATATGGTAATTATTTTCGGATCTTATAACCAAGGTTTTTGAAAACTTTTCTTCTAAGTTTTCAATAACATCAAAGTCGTCATCACACAATCTAGCAGTCACCTCTGGGTGTGCGTAAATAAAAACTTTATTACCCGTACTTTTCCCTATGACTTTTTGAAGTTCTCTAATGAGTTCGAAACAAACAGTCGTCGTAGATTTAACTCTCCCTGTCCCTTCACAGTAGGGGCATTGAGTGCACAGAATTCTAGTTAAGGTATCTCTCGTTCTTTTTCTAGTCATCTCAACTAGACCTAATCCTGAGATCGGCAAGACATTTGTTTTTGCTCTGTCTTTTTTTAATGCTTCGAGTAGACTGGTATAAACTTGTTCTCTATGTTCTACCTTTTCCATATCAATAAAATCTACAATGATGAGTCCTCCACAATTTCTAAGTCTCAATTGATAGGCCAATTCTTTTACTGCCTCGAGATTAGTACGTAAAATTGTATCTTCTAGAGTTTTGCGACCAATGAATTTTCCAGTATTAACATCAACAGAAACTAAAGCTTCGGTCTGATCAATATTCAAAGAACCACCAGAGCGTAAGTAAACTTTATTACTTAGACCACGTTCAATTTCAAGATCAATCCCATATTTTTCAAAAATAGGTACATCTTTTTTGTTATAAAGTTCTATTTTACCTTTAAGGGAAGGTAAAAATTTTGTAGCAAATTTATCAACTTCTTTTTGATGTTCCTTAGTATCTAAAACTACTTTTTCAACGTGCTCATCGGTAATATCTCGCAAAACTCTTTGTACGAATGATAGATCCTTATAAACAAGATAGGGGGCCTTTTTCTTGTCAAAATTCTTTTGAATATCTTTCCACATTTTCACGAGCATATTGAAGTCATTTTTTAAAACTCTATAAGACTGGCCTTCAGCTACTGTTCTAGCGATTATTCCCTTTCCTTCAGGTCGTATTGTATCGAGAATTTCTTTTAACCTTTCCCGTTCTTTTTCATTTTCTATTCTTCGAGAAACCCCTGTATGTTCAATTAAAGGCATATAAACGATATGCCTTCCGGCCAAAGTAATGTGCCTCGTAACTCTTGGGCCTTTGGTAGATATTGGCTCTTTAGCGACTTGTACGACAATTTCATCACCCTCTTTGAGAAAACTTTCTATTGAACATTCTGGACGAAACCTCATATCAACTTGTTCAGAAAGGGTGCTTAGTTCATCGGGTATTACGTTTCCGACATTCCTTTCCCCTAGATCTTCAAGTTTTTTTTTGGCCTCTTCGGCCTTTGCAACCATCTCTCGCTGCTCTTCTAGGGTTGGAATATAGGCATCATCAACATAAAGGAAGGCCGCTTTATCAAATCCAATGTCAACAAAAGCTGATTGCATTCCTGGTAGTACCCTTGCGACTTTTCCACAATAGATATTTCCTACACGTGGAAAATTTGGTGATTTGTGACCTTCTCTTTCAATGATAAAATCAAGAATCTCACCATTTTCTAGAAGAGCTGCTCTTGATTCACCCAGAGTTTTATTAATAATCATTTGTTTTGGCATACGTTCCCTTATATAAATATCCCAGCAATACAGGCCGTCATAAAACAGGCCAAAGAGCCTGCAATCAAAGATTTTATTCCAAGATTGGCCAGATCTTTCCTACGACTTGGAGCAATTGTTCCAATTCCTCCTAATTGTATCGCAATTGAACTAAAATTGGAAAAACCACACAAAGCGTAAGTTGAAATAACTACAGCTCTAGGCGATAAAGAACTTAGCTGATCCTTGAGATCTAAGTAGGCCACAAATTCATTGATAACAACTTTTTTCCCTAAAAGTGAGCCCACAATAACTGACTCTGACAATGGTACACCCATAAGGGCCGCAATTGGAGCAAAGATATATCCAAGAATGAGTTCGAGTGTTAAACCTTCAATTAATTTCGGGTTTGCAGGTGAAAACATTGAATAAAATGAATTGATTCCTTTTTCTAAAACAGACAGCCCTCCATTTAACATTGCAATAAGTGCAATAAATGCTAAAAGCATTGCCCCTACATTTAATGCTAACTTCATTCCCTCGGCAGCCCCCGACGCAGCTGCGTCAATTATATTTACATGTTCCTCGATTTCAAGACTTCTAATGTGATCATTTGTCACTGAATCAACAGTTTCGGGCACCAGGATTTTTGCACAAACAAGTGCTGCGGGAGCAGACATAACTGATGCTGCTAAAAGATGGCCAGCGTCAATACCTAATCCGACATATGCGGCCAATACACCGCCGGCCATCGTGGCCATTCCACCACTCATAAGGGCCATCAGTTCTGATTTTGTCATTTTAGAGATGTAGGGTTTGACAACTAGCGGGGCCTCTGTTTGTCCTGCAAAAATATTAGCTGCTGCAGCCAAGGATTCTACACCTGAAGTGTTCATAACTTTCATCATGATATGTGCAGTGAATTTAATTATTTTTTGCATAACACCAAGATGATAGAGGACACTCATAAGGGAACCAAAGAATATTATTGTAGGAAGAACCATCGTTGCAAAAACAAATCCGAGTTTTTCGGCCCTTGCCAAGTCTCCAAAGAGAAACATTGATCCTTCTGAAGTAAAATTTAAAATTCCTTGAAAAAAGTCTTTCGCATAAGAGAAGAACATTTTTCCAATATTTGTTTTGAGTATAATGATTGCCAATAAAACTTGAAGTAATATTCCATTGACGACTGTTTTCCACTTAATATTTTTTCTGTCATTACTAAGCGCAAAAGCGATGCCAACCATCGACGCGAGTCCAATGAATGAAATAAATTTGTGCATATATTTTCTTCCTTAAAATGGCAAAAGCTCCTGGGGTTCTTTTTCCAAGCAGTACTTTGGTGATACACTGGCCAGTTGTCTTCCATCAATAATTTTTTTATATTTTTGAATATAGTTTTCGGCCATAATGAGAGAAGTGAAATGTTCAAGAGTATAATTGCGAATTTGGTCTGAATCAAAGGTTCTAGGAAATTCAATAATTGATTGTTGAAAACTATAATAATTCTCACAAATTACTCCAACTTCTGGAATAACAAGCTCCGGTAACGAACCATAGGGAGAGACTATTGCGGGAAGACCCTGAGTCATTGCTTCGATAACAGCTAATCCAAAAGGTTCATGCCAACGGACTGGAAAGAGTAACGCATCTGAGTTTCTTAGGAGTTGCATTTTTTGTTGCTGTCCAATCATTCCCCTATAGGTAATATTTGAACTAAAGCTAATCCCTTTTCCTCCGGCCACATCGAGGTGTTTGTTTGCTTTTTTCACGGCCTTAATACAATCTTTGAGATTTTTTACTTTCCAGCTGGCCTTGGCCAAGAAGACAAATTTTTCCTGACCTCTTTTTATTGGAACATATGGGTATTCGTCCATATCAAGACCGTTATACACGAATTGATCGCTCCCATGAATTTGAGCATGTTTTTTTGAAACAAAGACAGTATTTACAGGAAATGACTCCCCTATTTGTCCAATTCCATGAATAGTGAGAAGAAAAGGGAGGTCCTTTACAAGTTCATCATATCTGGTACTTGAATGTATAACATCATAGTTATGGGGGAGTAAATGTCTCCAATCATAAGATTCATTTTGTACCCAAGGAACAAGTTTTACACCAATAGATCCAACCTCTGAATCAGGGGTACCGATGAGTGTAACATTGTGTCCGAGATGAACGAGTGCTTTCATTAGCCAATAAACAACTCGCTCTGTGCCACCATATTTAGTTACTGGCAATTTAATGGGATGAACAAAAACGATATTCATCTTATAGACTAAAACTAAAACTTACTGGAGAGAATACTTTTTTAGGAGTGAGTCTGTTAAACTCTGTATGTGACCAATTGCGTCTTTGAAGTGTTGTTAACCCTTTCGTTTCCTGTGGGAAAAAAGCATTTTGATAGATGTCATTTGTTTTAGTTGCTTGGGTAAAAGCAACTATTCCAACCCCTACAATGACTCCAACCGCGCCGCCGACAACAATATTTTTAAGATGATCGGAGGGTTCGTCGACAAATGCAAGTGTTGAAAGTCCAATGACAGCACCAGCTATTCCAGAGCCAACAACAAGAGTTAAATCTTTCATAGAATTATTTATTAACTCCTCATCGGCTTTAGCGGTTGTCATAAAAGAAGCCATGCACAAAATCAAGGGAAGTTTTTTTAAAAAATTTTTCATCTTCATCTCTTTTTATTATTCTATTTCAAACGGAAGTGGCACACTCCGCGTTTAGGTATACTACCTAAAAAGACAACAATTTAAAAGTGAATGAGTAAAAAGATGAAGCAAACTTCAAGTAGCGCCTATAGCATCATAAAAAAGAAAAGGGATGGTTTAAAACTTTCACAAGACGAAATTGATTGGTTCATTAAATCATTAGTTTCTGGGGAAGTGGCCGATTATCAAATGAGTGCATTATTGATGGCCATATATTTGAATGGCCTAGATCATGATGAGACAAAATATTTGACAGACGCAATGCTCAATTCTGGAAAGACTTTAAATTTCGATGATCCTTTAACTGTGGATAAACATTCCACAGGGGGAATTGGAGATAAGACAAGTTTTATACTTGCTCCGGTGGCCATGGCATGTGGAGTTAAGGTTCCTATGATTGCTGGACGTGGTTTGGGGCATACAGGGGGAACGATAGATAAGGCAGAGTCCATTCATGGATTAGATATGGAAATATCGCTTGATCGTTTCGTAGAGTTAGTAAAAACAAAGGGAGCGGCCATAATTGGTCAGACTCATGAAATAGCTCCTGCTGATAAAAAAATTTATGCATTACGAGACGTAACGGCAACAGTCGAGTCAATTGAATTAATCACGGCCAGTATTATGAGTAAAAAAATAGCAGAAGGGCCAGATAGTTATGTTTTTGATATCAAAACTGGATCTGGTGCCTTTATGAAAACCCTTAAAAGATCGAGGTTATTAGCTAAGTCTCTTATGGAGACGGCCTTGAGATATGATAAGAATGTCATGACTTGTATTACAGATATGTCTAAACCTTTGGGAGAAAAAGTAGGAAATTCTCTTGAAATTATTGAATGTGTAGAAATTTTAAAAGGAAGGGGCCCACAAGATCTTTTGGAAGTATGTGCTGAGTTAGGTGCCGGAATGATTTTGCTGGCCGGATTGGCCAAAAATTTCACGCAAGCGAAAAAACTTTTCTTGCAAAAAATAGCAACAGGAGAAGGGTTAAAAAAATTTAGAGAAATTGTCGTTAATCAAGGTGGAGATCCTGGGTTTATAGAGGATTATACAAAACTGCCCTTGGCCAAAAATAAGTTTGTAATTAAATCACCACGAGTTGGTTATATTTCAAAAATGGATTGTGAGTTAATAGGTCTACAAGTTGTCAAATTAGGTGGAGGGCGAACTAAGGCCGGAGAAAAAATTGATCATGGTGTGGGTATTGAAGTTTTTAGAAAACCTGGGGATCGATTAAAAATTGGTGATGAGCTTGCAACAATTTGGTTTAATCAAGGACAAGAGGAACTTGTTGAGGATCTTAAAGTCGAATATTTAAATAAGGTTATTAAAATGAGTAAAAACAGACCGACAAAGAAAATTCCCTTAATTTATGAGAAAAAGATTTCAATTAGTAAAAAGGATAAATAATTATGTATGACAAATTATCTGAAAGTGCTCAATATATTCAGACAAAAATGAAGTACACCCCTAAGGTTGGTATTGTACTTGGCTCAGGACTGGGTGTATTTGTAGAAGAAGTTACAGACAAAGTAGAAATACTCTACAAGGACATTCCACATTTCTATCAAACCACTGTTGAAGGACATGCGGGAAGGTTAATTCTAGGAAAAGTAGGAAATGTAGATGTGGCCATTTTACAGGGAAGATTACATGCGTACGAGGGGCTTCCTATGCAGGAAGTTGTTCACCCTGTGCGAGTATTGGGATCTTTAGGGATTGAGACATTAATTTTAACCAATGCGGCCGGAGGGGTTAACTTAAGTTTTTCTCCTGGGGATTTGGTGTGTATTTCAGATCATATTAATTTGATGATGAGAAATCCTCTTGTGGGCCCAAATCTTTCTGAGTGGGGTCCTAGGTTTCCGGATATGTCTCAGGCCTATCATTCGGAATTGAGGCGTCTTCTTTTTAGTTCGGCCAAAGAACTCAAAATTGATTTGAAGGAAGGTGTATATTGTGGGGTTTTAGGGCCAACTTATGAAACACCAGCGGAAGTAAGAATGATTAGAGCAATTGGAGGAGATATGGTTGGAATGAGTACTGTTCCTGAGTCAATTGCGGCCAATCACTTTGGTATAAAGGTTGTCGGAATCTCTTGTATTACTAATATGGCGGCGGGAATTTTAGATGAGTTGCTCAAGCATGAAGATATAAAGGAGCAGGCGCAAAAGGTTAAAGGTCAATTTAATTCGCTTTTGGTCAATTTTGTAAAAAAACTGGTGCCATGAAGAACAAATTTTCGTAGACTAACTGATAGGATAAAATTCTTTTCAGTCGAATGACTGAAACAAAGGACTTGCATGACTGATTCATCTTCAAAAAAGCTCATTAGTGAAATGAATTTCTGTGTTTTTGATCTTGAAACGACGGGTGGAAATCATAAGACTGATAAAATCATTGAAATTGGGCTGGTTAAAATTCGTGGTTTAAAAGTAATCGCAGAGAAAAATTTGTTGATAAATCCTGAGATAAAAATCCCGGATTTCATTCAAAAATTAACCTCAATTTCTCAAAAAGATGTGAAGGACAAGCTTACGATTGAAGAAGTTATTGATGAAATTCTTGAGTTTATGGAAAATGATGTACTTGTTGCACATAATACATCTTTTGATATTCCGTTTTTTAATTCTGTTCTCTCAAGGCTTGGAAGGGCCCCTTTGCAAAACCCAAGCATTTGCACAAACTTGATGACCAAGTATCTTATACCAAATCTTATGAATTCGAATTTAAAATATATGAGTTATATTTTCAAAATCAAGCATAAGAAGGCCCATAGAGCGCTTGATGATGCCAAGGCAACGGCCCAATTGCTTTTAAAATATCTTGAAATATTTATTAATAAAGATATAAGAAAGATTAATCATCTTTACTACCCAAGAAATAAATATGAACTTGACCGGGCCAATTATACAAATGATACGCCACTCTCTGAAGTTATTACTAAGATAAAAAACATACAGATTCCTATGCTTATAACGGTGAAGGGTGATAATGGTGTTATTCTTTTTTCAATTCCAATTGAAAATGTGGAAGAAGAGTTAGACTTTATTCATAGTGAGCTAAAAAATTTAGACTGGAAAAACATCACGCTCAAACTCTATGGACCTTTTATAGAAGCATTTATTCATTTTTCAAATCATTTTAATAAAATGACACCTGAAATAAGGGAGAGAGTTGTTGATTTTTTCTGGCAAGTTCATTTGAAGGAAAAGCGACCTAAACATTTTAACAATGAAACGATAGATAAGACATTATTTGAAGAAATATTAAAAATTGATCATACTGTGGGTGAATTTATGATTATGAATCATTTAGTACCCGACCAGTATATCATTTATCCTGTTTGTTCTATTACACAAAAGTCTGAGTTAGTTTTTAGATTTCCTGATCATAAGAAAAAACTCATTCAATATATAAAGTCTAAATCAAACCGAATGGCCAACAACAGAATAAAAAAAACGCAAATGCCAATCGATCTCAAAAACTTTATTCACTACTATATTCTAAAAAAATCGCGAAAAACAAATGATATATTCTTCTTTGGTGGGGCGGATGTTCATAACAATATGAAGGGATTTTTTAACGAACTTGATCATTTTCTATCTAAGAATCCAAATTCCTATCAATATCCCTCCAAATATATTTAAGAAAAATACAATGATGGCCTCAGAATACCTTCCATCTTTGCTCAGGGTGACGAGTTCATAGGCAAATGTACTAAAAGTGGTGAGTGCACCAATCAGACCAAATCTGAATGGCCCATTATACTGGCCTAAATTGATTTTTTCATGCAGCAAAAAAATCAATAAACAACCAACGAGATTTACAATTGCAGTTGCTGGCCAGGAGAGATTCAATATACCAAAGACTATTTTTGAAGTTAAAAATCTTAAACAAGCTCCAAGTCCTCCAAATAAAAAGATGAAAGCAAATTGCATCATTTGGTTCTCCTTATAGAGATTCTATCATTGAGCATTGAGAGTTTTAGTCCTTCAAATTCAAGGAGATAGTACATAAGTTTTGAAATATTTAATCTTTTAAATACTTCTTCGGCCCTTTCAATTTTTATTTCAAATTGATCTTCGTGAATGGATTTTGAGAGTTTAATCGATGATTGAATATTTGAGCGCTGATCAAGTTTAACTAGTCTCATGTGAGAGAATTGGGTCAATATTTCTGAAAAAAGCAGATAAAAAATCATGGTTCCTGTGGCCGAGTTAATATTAAATAAATCAACAGGCCCTTGAAAAAGGGATTGTTGTAAACCTTTATCGAGATTGAGTTTAATATTAGCTTCAACCATTCTCCCTCTGAGAAGTTCGAGAGATTTATCAATGGCCATGTCAAGACTAATTTTTTGTTTTGAATTGATATTAACTCTTGAAAAGCCTAAAAAAATTTCAACAAGCTCTTTACATCTTAGTAGGGATTCATTGATTCCTTCGAACATGTCCAATTGATCTTGGTCAAGTTCATTTTCTAAGGTTATCAGTGTTAATACAGAAAGCATACCGGCCAAGGGATTATTGAGTTCATGTGCTATCGAGCTTGAAATAATTCCAAGATCAACCGAGTTTAATGGAGGCCCATTCTTCTTGTATACACTTTCACCAAGAACGAGAATCATTATTTCATAATTTTTAAATGAATGTTGAAATGAATACTTGATTACTTTGTAGGTATTGCCTGAAAAATTATTTGTTTCTCCATTTTTTAGCTTAAGAAGTTTTGGTAGAGGGAAACTAATTTCAGAAAATTTTTTATTATGAAATATAACCTCTCCATTTTCACTTAATAATACCAACCCATGTTTAAAATTGTGAAGTGCAGTTTGTAATTCATTTAGCCTAGCAATATTGAATTCTCGATTATAGAAATTTCTGTAGCTAGAAAATTGATTAATTTTATTTAAAACGGCAAAAAAAAGTAAAAAATCTGGATCTGTTAATTCATTAAGATCGAATTCAATGACAACTTCATCTAGAATTAAAATAGCATTTTTATTTACTTTTTCAGGAGGGTCTTTAATTTTTCTTACAAAAAATTTTCCTCTTTGTAGGCAACTAACGGCCAATGTATCTATAAGAGTTATGATTTTATCAAGAGAAGATTCACTAAAAGAATTTTCAATAATTTTTTGGGCCTCACTATTTATTTGAGATAAATTTATCCCTGTCGCTGAGTTTAATTTATTCATTCTAAAAAGAATTTCTCTATATGTATCTTTGAAAATTTGAGATTCTTTTTTTAAAAATTTTCCATCATGACTTTCGGCTAAACTTTGCATCAAAGTATACCTTCTTCTACTAAAGATAATCCATTAATCCACTCTTGATGTACTTTTACTCCCCAATGTAAGTGTGGCCCTGTTACTCTACCAGTTTTTCCTGTGAGTCCAAGGACATGGCCTTTAGGTAATAAATCACCTACGTTAACATTCACTTTGGAGAGATGTCCATAAATAGTAAATATTCCAAGTCCATGATCGACAATAACAGTGTTTCCAGTATAAAAAAGATTTGTGGCCAGTACAACTTTTCCACTACCAGCATTTTTAATTTCCATTGGTTTGCGAGCTCTAAAATCTACTCCCAAATGTTGTGTTTTCTTTAAATCATTAAACACTCTTTGAGTTCCATATACGCTTGTTATACTAGAATTGAGAGGTCTTCTAAATCCACTTTTAAATAAGGGGTAATTCATTCCATTTGAATAAATTGCATTTAATATTTTTTGTTCATCTTGGACTCTTTGAAGATCTTTTTGAGATAAAGTAATTCGTTTCTGGTCTACATCCAATTTCTCGGAAGGGTATGAAGCATCATTAACTATAATAGAATAAATTGTGACAGATTTTTTTAAATCTTCAACATTCAGTGTGCAACGGTAAGGATTAAAATCACTAAAATATGATTCACTTAAAAAGAAGATAACAGTTTTATTATTTTTGTAATATGGAATTTTTTTATCGCGGCATTCAATATTAAAATCGACTTGAAAATACTCTTCTGGTAAAACTTTTTCTAGTCTGATGATTTCACCACGTGGTATATGAATGATTTCTGAAACGATTTTTTCTTGTACCTTATCAAGGTCAACAACGTTGAATTCAGATTTATCTTGATGCGAACAAGAAAGAAGAGACATTAACAATAAAATAGAAAAAAGTTTCATTGTAATCAATCCTTGATTATAGTTACTATTCCGTCTGAAAAATTTAATTGTAGGTGATCATTGCTTTTTAATCTGTCAAAATCGTTTTTTGTTTTTACTATTTTTCCAGATGGCCCAATTAAATAGGTATAACCTCTTTCTAAAACACTTTGAGGCCCAAGTACTTTTAACAATCCCCAATTTTTTTCAATTCTATTTTGTAATGTATTTAGCTTTTTGTCCAGAATACGATGTATCGTATGACGGGCCTCATCAATTGCCATACGTTTGTCATAAATTTTGAGATAAATGGGTAATTTGCCTTGGATATTTAATCTGTGTAGTTTGTTCTTTAAAAAATTTAGGTGAGAGTAGATAGTGCTAATCATATTTCTTGGAGAACACTCTAATAATTTATATTTCAGGGGTGCAATGATCTGTTGTCCACAATTTTTTAATCTTAAAAGGTCTTTATTGATTTGTTGTTTTAAAAAATATTGATGTTCAGTCAGCAACGTTGCCGCGGCCGAGGGGGTTTCACAACGAAAGTCTGCAACAAAGTCACAGATTGAATAATCAACCTGGTGTCCAACAGCACTTATAATTGGAATTGGGCAATTATAAATTTCCCAAGCTAGCTTTTCACTGTTAAAAGACCAAAGATCTTCCATGCTCCCGCCTCCTCTTGAAATAACGATAACGTCGTAGGAGTTATTTTTATTTTTCATTGAAAAAGAAATGGCCTTTTGAAGCGCCAGTACGAGAGATTCTTCAGATTTGCTACCTTGGACGATTGCAGGAATAATTGTAATATCCATCCAAATAGATTTATTAGAAAAGATATTCAAAAAATCTTCTAACGCAGCAGATCCCCAAGCTGTAATGATTGCGACTCTTTTTGGAATTTTGGGGATACTTTTTTTTATATTTTCATCAAAGAGTCCTTCTGATGCTAATCTTTTTTTCAAAAGTTCAAATTGAAGTTTTAGATTGCCTTCTCCGGAGGTGACAAGAGTTTTGCCGACTAATTGGAAAGTTCCTCTTTTTTGGTAAACATTAATTTGCCCTGCAATAATTACTTTATCACCATCTTTAATTTTTGAAAGAATTGGATTTCGTATGGCATCTTGTCTAAAGACAGCAACTGATAGAGAAGCAGATTCATCTGAAATTGTTAAATAGTAGTGTCCAGTTGAAGACTTAGAGAAATTAGAGATTTCACCTTCGACAGTAACATTAAAATAATTATTTTCAAGGGTCGATTTAATTCGGCCTAAAATTTGAGAAACACTTTCAACATTCATTCTTTGCTCCATATGAGCATCATAACAAATGATTTGTACATTTTCCGGATTTAAAGTGATTTTTTTATAAAATTATTATACACGCCAAAGGTTTTAAGAAAGTTTACGGCCTGCAAAACTTGAAAATCTTCAGTCGCAATATAGGGAGCAAATTCAGCATCTTTTTTCTTTTCTTTATTTTGAATTCTCTCTATTCTTTTCAATCTATCTTTTTTCTTTTTGTCATTAATTAGCTTTGATTCTTCATTAGTTTCGATGGTTGAAGTAAGGTGATTTCTGAGATCGATTTCTCTTACAAAGTCTTCATTTTGTTTGTGGTTTTTCAACCATGCTGCATCCACCTCATCTAATTCTACATCTGGTGTAATACCAATGGCCTGAATTTTTCTATCATTTGGTGTCATATACTGAGCAATCGTAAGTTTGACTCCATTTTCGTTATCAATTTTTGCTACACTTTGTACGCTACCTTTTCCAAATGACTGTCTGCCCATGATGATTGCTCTTTTATGATCTTGTAATGCTCCAGCAACAATTTCAGATGCAGAAGCTGATGAAGCATTTATAAGTACAACCATTGGGGCCTTGAGTATTTTAAGACCACTTTTTTTTACATATTTTATTTCTTTATTTTTGCCATCTCTACCTTCGGTTGAAACGACTATCCCATCTTTTAAAAAAAGAGATGCCACATTTACTGCTTCATCAAGTAATCCACCTGGATTAGATCTTAAATCGAGAACAATTCCTTTAATTTTATTTTCATTTCCAATTTCTTTAATATAATTTTGAATGTGTTCCCCCATAAACTTAGCGCTGTCTCTTTGAAATTGTCCAAGTCTAAGAAAAATATATTCATTTTCAATAAGTTCACTTTTTACAGGTTGAGTTTTAATGACTCTTCTTACCATCGATATGTGTATAATTTTATCTTGGCCATTTCTTTTAACTCCAAGATGAATTTTTTGACCAAGTTTTCCTTTGAGTTTTTCTATGGCCTCATCGAGTGTAAGGCCGATTGTATTTTCATGGTTAATCTCTACGATGGCGTCTCCGGCCAAAACTCCGGCCTTTGCAGCGGGTGTATCGTCTATAGGGGTAACAACCACTAAAGAACCATCTCTGTATGTCACCTCAATACCTATACCTCCGTATTCACCATCGGTACCTTCTTGCATATTTTTGAAGACTTCCTTATCTAGAAAGGCAGAATGAGGATCAAGAGTGGCCATCATTCCTCTTAAAGCACCTTGGATTAATTTTTCCATGTCAACTTCTCTATAATACTGACCTTCTATAAGGTAGAGAACTTTATTAAATAATTCGAGTTTTTCAAATCTTGAATTTTTTTCTGTAGGATTTTTTTTAACTTCTTTAGAATATAAAGGGATTGAAAGAATCAAAATTATACTCATCATAAATAATTTCATAAATTCCTCTTACTAAATTCTCTCAGATTGTTTAACCTTAAAAGTATTTTTATCTAAAAGTGGATAAGTGTTTAATACATTGTTCTTTTCTCTCAAATCTACATACACCTTGCCGATTTTACCTGATGGTACAAGTGTTCGTCCAATCAATTGCCCGGCCCTCACATTTTGACCTTTTTTTACAGATATCTTAAGATCTCCTAAAATGACTGATTGAATAGATTTTTGGTGGTCTATCATTATAACATTCCCATATGAACCTAATGGGCCTGTGTGTATAATTGTTCCATCTCCAAGTGCATAGATATTTTTATTATGTTCAATATTGTAAGTCACGCCCTTATCTTTGTACTCAATAGAAAGTGCACCTTTAATTGGAGAGAGATATTTTGAAAGTGTTTCTTCGAAATTATTTTTTTGAATTGTTTTATAGATAAATTTCTTTTTTAAATCAAATAGCCTAGAAGATAAATCGGCCTTTTTCTTTTTACTATCAATATAATTTGAAGCAAGGTCTTTCTTTTCGTTTTCAAGTTTAAAGATCGTTTCATTGATTGATTTTTCTGCCTGTGCATATTCAAGAACAATTTTATTCAAATTATCAAGATCTTTTTTGCTATCATTAATTTCAAGTTGAATTGATTCAATTTTTTTGGATGACATTTTTAAACCATTTTCCAAAACCTTTATAATCATTTGATCTTCAAGTTTCTGTGAATCGTTAATTTTTTTTAATGCTAAGATTTTGAGAGTTTTATCAAGTCCTGTAATAATTTTGGTATTTTTGGATTTCAGTTGTTCATTTCTTTGTTTTATTTGGTAGATTTTTTCTTCAATGCTTTTTCTTTTATTCAAAATATCTATAACTTGATCATTATTTTTATTCAAATCAATCTCAATTTGAGATATAGATTCTATAATTTGAGCAATTTTACTACTTTGTGTTTTTAACTTATTTTTTAAAATTTTGATATTAACATCAGATACTGATGCCCATAAAATACTTTGAAAAATTATAAAAAATATTAAGCTTTTCGCCATTGAGTCGATTTTCCAACTAAAAATGTAGAACTAAATATCATTAAAATTGAAATCATTATCAATCCATGAACTAATTGAACATTTGAGATTAAAGAAGTAAAAACAACTAATCCCAAAATGAATGAATATTCTATTATATTTAATTTAAAAGCAATGAGGTTCCTTCTTTGAAATTTTTCAATCAAGTATGACCTTTTTAACATTTTATCTTTGCTTAAAGCAAAAATAATTCCCCAGGAGATAAAAAGCAGAAATATTATCATTTTCTCAGGGTATCTTAATAATATATTCTTTGTTTTTTTATCCTCCCTATCTTTAACGGAATAACTTTCAAGAATTACTTCATTTTGCCCCACTAGCTTCTGAATATACTCTTTGACGAGTTCAATAGTTCTTTCTTTAATTCCTTCATCAAATATTATTTCTAGGCCTTGGAAAGAATAATTTCCCAAGATTTCATGGTTCCACTCACCTAGACTTTGCTTAATTCCTGATTCTATTTTTTCTTTTGAAACTGTTTTGATTTTGTTAACTCCAGGGAGATTTGTTACTTTTCTCCTGACCCACTCAATATTTACACTTGCAGGCATTACAGCACTGAGTTTCGGAAATTTCTTTTGTATTTCTATTTGTTGAATAATATTAGACTTTATTTGAGTTTGAAATAAAACTGAGAATACCAATCCACTGGCCAAGAAAAATCTTAACAAACTCAAAAATGGACTTTGGGCCGTATTTTTAAAATAGTTGATTACATAAAACATGCGTTCCCCGAATAAATTAAATTACCATTTTCTAAATGTGCTAGTCTCCCTGTAAATTTTTTGACAAGTTCTTTATTGTGACTAGACCAAACTACTGTAAGTCCTTTTTTTAAGTTATAGAGGTGTAAAACATCAAAAAGTTTTCTAGCATTTTCAAGATCTAGAGCACTTGTTGGTTCATCAGCAAGATAAATATCTGGCCTAGAAAGCAGGGCCCTAATTATTGATACTTTTTGTCTTAGACCACCATTTGCATTTTCGACTTTCAAATTGAGTTTCTTATCAATTCCAAATATTCTACAAAGTTCAATTTTATCTTGCTTAAAACTCTTAAAGCTTCCATACAAAGAAGGATCAAAGCTAATTTCCAAATTTGTAAGACAAGATTCATTTTCTAAAAGGCGTAAATCTTGGAAAACACTTGCCACAAATGGACCTTCATTTCCAAATTGTCCAGCATAATTTCTTTCACCTTGGGAAGGTTTGATATTTCCTGCCAAAATATTTAACAGTGTTGTTTTACCGGCCCCACTTGCACCAGTAATAAAAAGCATCTCGCCTCTTTTTATAGTAAGATTGATATTTCTTAATGCTTGAAAATCACCATAGTAATGATCAACATTTTTCAAAGATAGAATTGACTCGTTACCAATACCTCTAATTTGATTAGTTTTTTTATTCTGTCCAAAAAATTGTGTAAACATGAAACTATCTTCCTAAGCAAAATACCTCATCCTAGAGGGCACATGCCAGCATGTGCTCGCTAATAAATTATAGCTTTATAAAATATTTTTCGCAAGGCCTGCTTAAAGTTTCGCTCAGATAATAAAAATGAGATATTTAAAGACGTATAGTCGATCGTCGAAGTCAATTATTTTAGTTAGCCTCTCATTAAAGGCCAATATCTGATTTCCCTTTAATTCATAATAGGGAGATCCATAGTTAATATTGCCAGAAACACAAATAACTTGACCATTTTCATCTGTCTCGACTTTTCTATTAAAAATAATACCTAGAAATGCCCCTCTTGCATTAAAATTGAATAAATTTCTACGCAAGTCTTCTTCTTTTATCTCATCTATATCAAATGTTAATGTTGAATCAGAATGAGTACTCTCTTCGCTTCCTTTCATTTGGGCACTTACAGTTACTTTTCCAGATTCAGTAATTTCTTCCACACTCAGATTAATTCTTTTGTTACTAATTACACCCTTAATATCAGTTATTGTCTTGGTGTATGCATGTCCATCTACGTGAACTTCTTTCCTCTGACTAATATCAACTTGTGTATTTTCTCCGTACTGAGACCCCTCTATTCTTATTATGTCGATTTCTTCATTTTTAATTTTTTTAAAAGTGAGGACAGTTTCGTTTTCACTATCAATAGCAGGATTGGAAAACCCTCTCAGAATAAGTTCTTCATTTTCAATATTTTCAAAAAAATTCAAACGGTTAAGGGCCAATGGTCCAAGAAGTTGCCGTGCATCCCCGACCTCAAAAGGATCACTTTTGTTATTTCTCTGCTCTTTTTTACTAAGAAATATTCTAAAATCACATCTTTTTTCAACTGCAAAGATGATGTTAAAACTAGAATAAATGAGGACAAGAACCAAGTATCTCGTCATAAGAAATACCCTCAAAACCGACAACCAGGCGCTATAATTAACACGCTTTGTAAAGCTTATCAATGTACAAAATTTAAAAAAATGAGAAATGAACAAATTACCTATTGCACAATATTTTCAGTTTTTAAAATTTCATAGGCCCCATCAGAGCAAAAAACATTGGGAAGATAGTGAATAGTGTTTTGTAGTTGGGAAATAATTGAATTATCGACATCCACTAGCAGCTTAACCTCTCCGTTTTCACTAGAAATTTTGACTGGATCTCTTTCAAGTAAAATATTGGGGCGAACTTTGTTTTTTACAATTTTAGAATGAGAATTGACAAAAATAACTGATTTCTTGGGTAAATCAGCAATAACCCAGTCTTCTTTTGAACCTTTTTTTTCAACAATTTCAGTTATTTCTCTAGCTTTTGAGATTGCTTTACCATGAATTTTATCATACTCAGATTCATTGTTTTGGGAGAGCAACCTTGGGGAAAATTCATCGAGGCGGATAACGTTAGGACCTCTTTCAAAAAGTAGACAATAGGCCATATTTTTGTATTTTGGATAGCGATCTAGCTCACCAGAAAAGTAGGATTTGTGAAGAAGTCCCATAAAATAAGAATCGTTAAACCCATGAAACCGTCCAGCATCATTTTGGGCCATATCTAAGAGATCTGAATATTTATACATCATTCCTCGTTCTAGAAAAAACAGTGCTAATGCCTCTGCCAAAGCATCAAATTTTGCTCCTCTTGGAGAACGTATGACTTGAGAATACCAAGCAAAGCGTGAAACTAGAAAATCTGCAACACAATGAATTGCTTGTTCTTTGATCGTTAATATATCGTGATTATCAATTCTCTTGGTTCTAAAATGGTGAAGGAGATAGTCTCTATCATAAGAACCGTATTTTAGTCCTGTATAGTGTGCATCTCTTAGGAGATAATCCATTCTATCGCAGTCTATTTCAGAGTGTAGAATTTGATTGGCCAGTATTGATGGATCAACGCCTTTAACAAGATCTGAAATAACCTGAGGATCAATCCCATTTTTTTCCAGAATAGTTGTAATACCAGTATCTTGTTTGGTGTTTTTAATAATAAAGGAGCCAAGATTTTCATGATCATCTTTTCTTAGACCGTCTTTTTCTTTTCGGGTAGTTTCGGCAAACTGAGTGTAGGCTGATTCAGTTGTATGCGAGAAACAAAATGTACCTAAATCGTGCATGAGAGCGCCAAGTCGAAGTGATTTATGATAATTGGCCTCTTTTGAGTGGCACTGTGTATCAAAAAGCTCTTTATCTGATACTCCTCTGCCACAAGACTTAATTATACAATGAGCATTGTGTAGAACACCTATTGAATGTCCAAACCTAGAGTGTTCCGCACCTGGAAAAACATAGAATGAAAAGCCTAACTGTTTAATCCATCTCAATCTTTGATAATAGGGAGATTGAATAATCTCCCACTCTACTGGTGTAAGTTTGATAAATCCATATATTGGATCAAAAACGACTTTGGCCTTATTCGTTACTTCCATGTTGGCCCTTTTTAAGGTGAATATGTTATTGTAATTTCTTTTTTGTCAGTCTTTTTTGAGACTTTAGCTTTTTTGCATTTTTCTTTGCAGTTTGTATTTGATCCATAACATATTTGATCATTGAGTGTGCCTCTTTTCTTAAGTTATTCTCTTGAATATACCTATAAAGAGTTTCAACCTCTTGGTCAGTTCTGAAATTGTGTACATTTTTTACTTCGGTATTTGTTTCGTTTAGCTGCTGTTCAGTCATTAGTGACTCCCTGTTTTGGTCCATACTTTTTCCAAGTAAGACACGACAATAATACTTGTATAGACACCATATGACAAACCAAGGACGCGATTATATAACCACATCCATTGGTTGTCACCATTTTTTATGCCTCTTTCATCATAATCATATTGTAACTGTGCAATTTGTTATAGAGAGTTTTCACAGTAATACCAAGTGACTTTGCAGTCTTTGTTTTATTACCATTTAAATGTTCGAGAGTCGCGCAGATATGACTCTTTTCAAGATCATCGAGAGTCATCTGACGAAACTCATTTGTAGTGTGACATACCTTAATTTCTTCTTCTTTTTCGAAGATTGTTTCGGGAATATGGGCCTCTTCTACAATTGGCCCTTCAGATAATATGTAAGCTCTTTCTACAGCGTTTTGAAGTTCGCGAACATTGCCATTCCATCTGTATTCTCTGAAAAGACGCAATACTGATGGTGAAAATGATTTTTGCTGTTCGACAGCTTTTCCTCTATTTAAAAAATATGTCGCTAAAACCTCGATATCTTCTCTTCTTTCTCTGAGTGCTGGAACTTTTAGTCTCACTGTAGCGAGGGCATAAAAGAGGTCTTCTCTAAACATACCTTCAGCAACGAGATCTTCAATTTTTTTGTTTGATAGACTCATAATTCTTACGTTTGATCTATAGGGTACTTGACCACCGACTCTAAAGGTAAGTCCATCTTTTAGGAAGTTTAGAATCTTACTTTGTAGTTTTGGAGAAAGTGAGCAGACGTCATCAAGAATGAGTGTTCCACCATTTGCAACTTCTAAGAGGCCTTGTTTAATTTTTGGTCCGTGGGCCAAATTTTCGATTTCTTGTCCAAATAATTCAATATCGGCCTGCATTTCACTAAGAGAAGAACAATCAAGAACAACAAATGCTCTATCTTTTCGTGAGCTCCTGCAATGAATTCTTCTGCTGAAAAGTTCTTTACCTGTACCAGATTCTCCTTCTAAGAGAAGGTTTGCATCTGTTTGAGCTACTTTATCTGACATTTTCGCGAGATCTTTCATCACTTGAGATTTCCCCACGATAGGTCTTTCTTTGATAATATAGGTGTCAGTAATGTGAACGCCTCTTTCTTTTTTAGCAAGCTCTTGTTCCTTCATCTCAATTTTTCTAAGGAGGACTTCGTTGAGGTATTTAGCGGCCAAATACATTTTAATATTTGCTAGAGGTCTATTGAGTTGGGCCAAGATATCAAGAACTGTGGTGATATCATTTCGATGAAAGTCTTTACCTTCATCACTATTGAGAAGATGAATAGTTGCGATAACAATACCCTCAAAAGAAACAGGTATAATAATTTCTTTTGAGAAATTACCGTTGTCAAAATTTGCAAAGAGAGGATCTCTTGAAGTTGTATTTGAAAAATAAGCTCTTTTTGTTCGAATGACATGTCCTGCCGGGCCTTCTCCTTTTTCAAGTCTTCTTGGAGTTTTTGCGGGCCTGCCGTCTTTTGAGACCAGTTCAGCTGAGAGATCTTCATTTACCTTGAAAACATACAGTGAGCTTACTCCCAATTTATCTCCGATAAATTTTGAAAGTTCTGAGAAAAAGACTGTTTCATCTAGCGTAGTAAGAAGAATTGATATTAATTGATCAATTTGATTTGAGGGTGTTTGCAGTTCGGTCGTCATTGTTTAACTCCAATACAGTTTTAAGGGGTTTGGTTTTAAATGTATCGCTATGCGTTACATGTATATATTACCAACGTATGAATTATTTACAAGACTAAAATGGTCAACTGCCCCATTTTTTTGTCACTTTGCAACAATTCAAGAAAGTTACCCTTTCCAATCTGTAAGAAAATACCTTGGCCCTTCTCCAATAGACCGCCTTTCAGCTGTATAACTTATAGACAGATGTAAGGAATTCGACAATTCTTTTTTCAAAATTTATTATTTTCCTACAAGATTCATTTACAACCCTCACAACCTAATTATATGCGAACCTATATAACCTACTGAAATGTTATTTGTCACGATGAACATAAATATTTAATCACTAGATTATTTATTGTTTAAATCTTTGATGAAATTGACCTTCTTCTACCCAAGGTGAGAGCATTCTTTGTTTGCTTGTATTAAAAATAGAAATTTAGAACTATTTGCAAAATGGTTTAAGAAACTAAAATAAACTCTTCCTCAAATGTAAAAAAGAAGATTTAAGTGACTCAGAACTTGAAGTATTGCTCTTAGAATCTTTTTCAAACTCTTGTGGCCAGAATGCGTATTTATTAAATACACTTCCTTCAACAGAAGAAAGATTGTCTAAACCCTTTGAGGAGGTTAAGGATTCAAAAATTGCTTCTCCTCCAATAGAAGAAAGATTTCCTAACCCATTTGCGGATTTGAGGGAGTGAAAAATTGCATCTCCTCCAATAGAAAAAAGATTTTCTAATCCCTTTGCGGAGGCGAGGGATTCAAAATATGCTCCCTCTCCAATAGAAAAAAGATTTTCTAATCCTTTTGCGGAGGTGAGGAATTCAAAATTTGCGGATCCTCCAATAAAAGAAAGATTTTCTAATCCTTTTGCGGATTTGAGAGAGTAAAAATATCCATTTTCTCCAATAGATGAAAGACTTTCTAATCCCTTTGCAGATTTGAGAGAGTAAAAATATGCACTTTCTCCAATAGAAGAAAGATTTTTTAAACTCTTTGCTGAGGTGAGATATTCAAAATATGCGTTCCCTCCAATAGAAT